>CANHJD010000075.1 GCA_947461145.1 Bacteriovoracaceae bacterium | reverse complement strand
GCCTTAACACTTCCCCAACTTTGAGTAGTGATTACTAAACTAACTAGACCGAGTTGCCATAGCTTCATATTTGAAAACCTTTATTAACTTGGCTAATACCTGACTTAAACTCTCCTAATATATAACTCTTTTGTCATCGTAAAACTTCTGACACCTGCATACATTAATAAAAATTACCATATTCAAGTGCCTGAATTTACGTAAAGCTCTTTAGTTATTTTTATTTTTACCGAAAAGATTAAAAAAAGGGCAAGTTTACGACCCTTTGCACAAGGAAGCATCCATGAGAAACATTTTTATAATTGGACTATTGGCCTTCTCAGTTCTGGCCTCTGCTTCTGAGCCGATAGAAAAAGAATCAATGGAAGAAGCTGAAAATTTTAAATTCGAAAATGCAGTTGAAGAAAAAACTGGTGCACGTGCTTTTGCTGGTTCAAAAGCAAAAAAAGAAAATGCGGAAGCTGAAGTTGTAGATGAAGAGATACAAACGACTAAACGTTCTGAAGTACGCTACTGGAGATACTCGGAATAACCACCGGCTTGGCCTTATCCCAAATGTTTACTTTTTCAAATTCACTTTTTAACTGACCGCAAGCAGCGAGAATATCACTGCCCTTAGTTGTTCTAATTGTACAGGTAAACCCTCTTTTAATCATTTGATCTAGAAACCACATGATTTTTTGCTCAGAAGGTCTCTTGTATTTTGATCCAGGATATTCATTAAAAGGAATCAAATTTATTTTTGACTCTTTCGAATTCAACAAATCTGCCAATGCTACAACATCCTCTAGGGAATCATTCAATCCATCAATCAGTAAATACTCGTAAGTGATACGCCTGTGAGCTTTAAGTGGAATTTTTTTAATTGATCCGAACAATCTTTCAAGGTCGTATACCTTGTTAATTGGCATTAGTTCAGTTCGGACATCATTTCTAGCAGAATGAAGAGAAATTGCAATATTAACTGGAGGAAAATCAACTGCAAGTTTCTCAATTGCAGGAACAAGTCCAGACGTGGAAAGAGTAATACGACGCTGACCTAGTCCCAAGCCTTTCTCACTCATGAAGACTTGTGTCGCCTTCTTCATATTTTCATAATTATGAAGAGGCTCACCTTGGCCCATGTAAACAATATTGGTTAATTCATCTCCCACACCTAAATCATTCAGAAATTTTTGAACGGTTATAAACTGCAGGACAACTTCTGAAGTTTTGAGGTGTCGCTTTAGGCCCTGAGTTGCAGTATGACAAAACGTGCAACCAACAGCGCATCCAACTTGAGAGGAAACACACAAGGTGAGTCTTTCACGGGCCGGGATGGCAACAGTCTCGACTGTCTGCCCATCTGCTAGTTTTACTAAGAATTTCCTGGTTCCATCTTTAGATAGACCATTCCAAACTATTTTCAGCAAACTAAAATCGTAATTCTCTAGAAAAAACTCTTTCGCTGCTTTAGAAACATTCGACCACTGAGCTGGATCATGAACCCATTTCTTATAGACCCAATCATACATTTGAGTTGCCCCAAATGGAGAAAAACCTTTCTCTATAAGAAGGTTCTTAAGGTCATCATAAGTAAGGTCAAAAAATGAGGGTTTCATCAAGGCAAATTTTTAGTGGATCCAGGGGCGAATAGCAAGAAGAAAGGCCAGAGAAGGGAGTTTTTACATTCATTTAGAATCAATAACTTACAAGAGTATGAGCTTTTTTAGAATTAGGTGAATCTCAGGAAATTAAAGGATTTAGCAGGTATTCCGAAGCGAAGAACACAAATTCTGGCAAAAATTAAGGAGGCTATTTGCTCTACCTTTATAATATGAACTCTTTGAGGTACCACAAAATTGTGGACCAAATGGTTATTGGGAGAACGACTGGAGATCTGCAGTTTTCTTTTGATACCAGGATGAGTGGAAGGCACGCTCAAATTATTGAGGAAGAGTTTGGTCAACAAAAAGTATTCTACATTATTGATTTGGGTTCAAAGAATAAAACATTTGTCGATCGAATGGAAATTGTTCCAAATGATAAGGTTAGAATCAATAGCTTCACTCTTATTGAAATAGGTGATCAACATTTCATCGTGACTCTCTCCGATACAATAGAACGTAAGGACCTAACTGTCATACACGATGAGAAAATGAAAAAACCAATCACCAAGATGAATGAATTAAGTCGCTCTGGCATCACTCTGCCACCCCCTGTTCCAGAACTCAAAGAGATGTTAAAAAAGAGTTCACCTGAAGATGAGATAAAGGAATTAGAATTAAAAATTTTAAAACTTGAGGAAAATTTAAAAAATGAATTGGCCAAGTATGAGCAGGCCAAAGAAAAACTGATAACAACCGCAAAAAAAACGAAGATTGAACTTTTGGAGAGATTAAAAAAACTTAAATCTGGCTAGGAGTTGAAGAGTTTGCCAAAAAAACCCTTTTTCTTACCACTGGGTTCACTCGAATAGATTTCACCAAATTTATAAAAAGATTGCTGAAATGATCCAACATCCTTGGCTCCATCAATGGCAATATTGTAGTCCTGAACAGAGATAAGCCTGACTTCTTCAGAGCCTAATTCCAAAGAAACTCGAAGAGCAAAATCTTTTAACTCATCAAGGCTTAAAAATGATTTATCAATTGAATCTGAATCAGGAAATGATTTCAATAATTCTTGAACCATTCGACTGGGAACCATTCCACTTTCATTAAAAAAATAAACAATTTTATATCTTGCAGGACGAAAATCTTCATTTTGATTTTGAGAGGATTGAAAATGATAGATCAGAGATAATCCTTTCATACTTTTTCCTCATAGTGGCCAAAATCCAAAGCAAGCCTTCCATTTGGCAATAATTCGACTTCGACTCCCTCAGTAACTGTTCTTGCAGTTGCGTTTGATGGATCAATAACTTTCATGAAGGCGAATTTTTTTAAAGTATCAATCTTGACTGTTTTTTTATAGCTCGTCGGATTATAGAGATTGATACGTCTAACATCCAGGTAACTTAATTCATGACTTGCAGAAGATCGAATTCTCCAAAGGCTGTAAACATCTTCATCAGAATGAACCTTCGGATGATTTAAATTTAGGTAAGTTAGAATATTTTTCCAGAATTTAACTTTCTCATCAGATTCTCTAAGCATTTCACCTTGAAAAACAATTAGTCGTCCCTGCCCCAATTCACAAAGAGAGACAGTGCTTAAGAAATTAACAGTTTGAACTTTCAAATTATTTTCTAGCAAAAATATCTGCAATCTCTTTTCAAGTTCATCTGGTAAATTGGATTTATCAAAAATTATCGTCTGGCCCATCAAAAAAAGTTTGAGCATCTGAGCAAATAGAGTTCTGTCCATACCTGCGGCATGGAAAAACTTCACTCTTTCCTGGCTTCCATCAATCCAATCGGGTTTAAAATTTAATTGGTCATGTTGATAATAGATCCAACGATATTCTTGATTCAAGTAGGCATTCAAACCATTAGTTTCAAAAACTTGATTGTTTAGAAAATCAAATTTATCGACCAGAGCAAATGGGATAAAATCATTATCCTGAACTTTGGGTCTATTTAAATAGTTGTAGCGAATTTCTAGTTCATTGCGAGAAAAGTGTTCACTCAAACAAGTTATAAATAATTCTTTTTTCTCATTAGCATTTAGTAGGCAACTACTAAACCATCTCTGATCTCTAAAAGAGCTAAAAAGATCATCAAAATAATTTGCTTGTGTCTTTCCTGAACCAAGTGCCCTTTCAATAGTCTCTTTAGGCCCGGCACCAAATACTGTAATTTTCTGAAGTCCTCCCCAATAAGGAGCCAAAGCTTCTGAAGCCACTCCCATTAAAAGATTTCTCAGATCACATAAGTAGGTTTGTTTAATTTTCAACTCTTGATCAGTACGTCCGAGGTCTACACCATCTGGGAAATTCTTTTTAAGATAACGACTAAGACCTTGCTCAAAGGCAATTGAAAAATCATTCAAGAAAGAAACAGGTTGTCCATCTTCTAAGTAGTTAAAATCAACACCCCATACAGTAGAGACGAGATTCAATTGAGCTAGCAACTCTCCAAACTTTTGAACAAAAGAAGCAAAATTGAGAAAAACCTTAGGCTCAAAAAAGGAGTACATTTTGTGAAGTATTCCATCCTGATCAATACAGCCTAGATGGGTACCTTGGGCCGATATACTAAGGGTTCTAGCCGCTGTTATTGGAACTCCACCATTTGGAAGGAAAGGAGCTGGCGTGAGTGGCAGCAACCAACAGACGCGCATCTGGCTACGCGTTAAGATTTGGGCAAGCCGAACGAGATCTTTTTCAGGATGATAGTTTCCAAAATCCCAAGATCCATCCCCTTCAGCATGTAAACCCCAATAAATGGGAATAAAAATCACGTCATTTCTAGAGAATTCATGAATCTTCTCTTCCCATAGCGCAGCAGAGGTTTTCCAGTAAAAAAACCACTGCTCCCCCGGTCTGACGGGATCTAAAGATTGTCGAGCCTCAACGGTATGCCCCATTTAACTCCAAAAATAATCAAACTTACGCCATCATTTTAGCTTAATAAATGATACGAAGTGTATCAAAATAATAGGGTCTCAATTAATTAACAAAGACTGATTTTTCCGCTACACTTTGCCCCAATAAAAAAGGATGACCTATGTGGTTTTTTACTCCCGAAGAAAAAGAGATACAAAAAGTTTGTCGAGATTTTGCAAAAAATGAATTGGCCCCATTTGCAGAACATCATGACAACCATGAAACCTTCAACCTGAAGGCCTTCAAACATATGGGAGACTTGGGTCTTTTGGGTATCACTGCAGATCCAGATTATGGTGGAGCAGGAATGGGCGCCACTGCTGCCACAATCGTCATGGAAGAATTCGGTAAGGCCTGCGCAGGTTCAACTTTATCTTATCTTGCTCATACAATTCTTTGCGTAAATAACCTCAATAATAATGGTTCTGATGAACAGAAAGCGAAATACCTCCCAAAACTCATCTCTGGGGAACATGTTGGATGTATGGGAATGAGTGAGCCAGAATTTGGATCTGATGCAGTTGGAATGCAAACGAAGGCCGTGAGGAATGGAGATTTTTACGAGATCACTGGAAATAAAATGTGGATCACCAACGCCCAGTATGCGGACGTTGTTTATCTCTATACTAGAACAGGTCCAGGGAAAAAAGATCTCACGACCTTTATTGTTGATAAAGGAACACCTGGATTCAGCGTCTCTAAAGAAATTCATAAAATGGGTATGCGCTCTTCTCCAACTGGGGAACTTTCTTTTCAAAAGGCAAAAGTTCCAGTTCAGAACCGTATTGGAAATGAAGGTGACTCAGTCATTCATATGATGAAAAATCTTGAAATTGAGCGAATCACAATTGCAGGGATATCCTTAGGAATTGCACAAGCTTGCCTCGATCAGTGTGTGAAATATGCAGGGGAAAGAAAGCAGTTTGGTAAAAATCTAGCGCACTTTCAAATGATTCAGAAAATGATTGCTGAAATGTATTCTGAAACTGAGGCGATGAGAAGGATGCTTTATACAGTCTGCTACGAATTTGATCATGGTAATAAATCAAATAATCTCGCATCGGCAGTTAAGCTTCAACTTCCAAAAATGGCAACGAAAATTGCTCTAGATGCTATTCAGCTACATGGGGGCTATGGCTACTCGAGAGAATTTCCTGTTGAGAGGATGATGAGAGATAACAAGTTGAATGAAATTGGGGCAGGAACAAATGAAGTGATGATCATGATCATTGCAAAAAACCTACTTAAAGAAGCTTTGGTTAACTAAGAGAGAACTATGAACGATTTCCAAAAAGAACTTTGCCAAAATTTATCCAAATATTGCTGGGATACGATTGAACCGCACATGGAACATGACGACGCTGAGGGAAAGTTTCGAATGGAATTTTTTAAGGGACTAGGTGACTATGGAGTTGCTGGAGTAACACTTCCCGAAGAATATGGCGGGGCTGGTCTAAGTTATATTGACTACTGTTACGTGCTCGAAGAGATCTCAAAAGTTTCTGTCCCTTACGCAGTAACAGTTTCTGTCTCATCAATGGTGCAATCAATCTTAAACGAATATGGTTCAAAGTCCCAGAAAGAAAAATTCCTACTACCTCTCACGTCCGGTGAAGAGATTGGAGCCTTTGCACTTTCTGAATCACACTCAGGTTCTGATGCTGCTGCACTAAAAACCACTGCGCGGAAGGTTGAAGGTGGTTACTTGCTGAATGGAACAAAAATGTGGATAACTTCAGGAGGAATTGCCAAAACTTATATCGTAATGGCACGGACTGGCGGAGAAGGAGCGAAAGGAGTTTCTGCCTTTATCGTTCGAGATGGTGATAAGGGATTCTCATTTGGTAAAGCTGAAAAGAAAATGGGATGGAAAACTTCCCCTACTCGCGAACTGATCTTTGAAAACTGTTTTGTTGCCGATGAAAATTTACTCCTCGGAGAGGGCAAAGGTTTCACGGTTGCGATGGGTGGCCTAGACAGAGGTCGAGTGGCCATTGCAGCAATCGGAGTTGGTTGCGCACAACGTGCTTTAGATGAGGCCATGAAATACAGTCTAAGTAGGCAACAATTCAAACAGTCCATTTTTGATTTTCAGGGACTTCAATTCATGCTCGCAGATATGGCCTTGGAGGTTGAAAGCTCTCGCCTGCTTGTTCATTCTGCTGCGAGCTCCATTGACCATAGCAAGCCAAATAGTAAACTCTGCTCAATGGCAAAGCTTAAGGCCACTGATACGGCGATGAAAGTGACAACTGATGCTGTTCAAGTACTCGGCGGAGTTGGATACACGGCCGAATATCCTGTAGAAAGATTCATGAGAGATGCCAAGGTCCTCCAAATAGTCGAAGGCACAAATCAAATTCAACGCGTGGTGATCGCTCGCCACCTTAAAAAAGAGTACGAACATCATGCTTAATTGGAAAATTTATTCTCATTTTGAAGCCAAGCTGACTCAAGACTTTGACCATATTTTTAAGATTTATCAAGAAACTATCAATTCACCAGAAGTTGGTTTTTTTCATCTTCCTACTAATCAAATTCTCCTAAAAGAATCTCTTGAAGTATATGAATGCTTTAAACATAAAAAGCACTTTATACATGTTGGGATTGGTGGAAGTGCTCTAGGCCCAGAAATGTTTATTAAAGCATTAGGGTCTGAAAAAGAGACTCAATTTACTTTTCTAAACAACATCGATCCCGACGAATTCCACAGACAGCTTTCAACAGTAAATATCAAGGATGCTTTGATATTTATCGTGTCCAAATCTGGAACAACTGCTGAGACAGTCGCAGCGATGAGTATCCTTGCGAATGAACTGGCGAAAGTAGGAATTTATGAAAATCAGTACTCCGATTATTTTGTCTTTTGTACTGACCCAGTTAAAGGAGATCTTAGAAAAATCTCTGCTCAGTGGAATGTAAAGACACTCACTATTCCAGCTAATATTGGTGGACGCTTCTCAGTCCTTACACCCGTGGGATTTTTGCCTATGCTCTTTGCTGGGATTAATCCACAAAAAGTTTTAAAGGGTGCCACTGAAATTCAAGCCTATCTGTCGGACAAGACTCAAGGAAAAGATTTTTATCAACTGGCTTTTTGGCTTAGAGATCTTCACGATCAAGGAATCCGTCAGACAGTTCTAATGCCCTACTCCTCTCGGCTGAAAGAATTTTCTGCATGGTACGTTCAGTTGTGGGCAGAAAGTCTTGGTAAAAATGGAAAGGGAATGACACCGATTCCTGCCTATGGTGCCACAGACCAACACTCTCAGATGCAACTCTTTATGGAAGGCCCAAATGACAAGACACTTTTTCTTTTTGAAATAGAAAAATTTTTCCATGACTATGAGTTAAAAAATGACATCTCTGGTCAGTCATTTAAGCTCCTCTCTCCCTTTAAACTATCCACTCTAATGAAAGCAGAATTTGAAGGGACCTTAGCAGCACTGATTGAAAATAAAAGACATGTGGTTCACTTTAAACTACCAAAACTTAATGAAGAATCTCTTGGGCAATTGGTTCTTTTCACAGAATGCCTGACAGCACTTGTCGGCAAGATTCTAGATATTGACCCTTTTAATCAACCTGGCGTTGAAGCTGGAAAAAAATATGCTTATGAGTGGTTAAAATCTCAGAGCTAAAACCGATAAGTCTAGAACTGCGTCTTGCCCAAAACTCAGGCTGGCCGTAAGATAGGTACCAATCATTTGAAGTAGTTTTCTTGGAGACATATGAGCGACGATAATAACGCGACAATTGTAATTACAGACATAAGAAAAGCTCTAGCGGCTGCTGATGAAGAGGCAAAACAAAAGCCTGCTTGCCTTCTTATTGTTGGTGGTGAATTGAATGGCTCGATTTTTGACTTACCAAATGGTGAAAATGTTGTGGGCAGAAATCCTGATTGTAATATATCACTAGATTTCCAAGGTGTATCAAGACGCCATTTCACGGTTACAGTTGTTGATGGTGTTGCTACTGTCACAGACCTTGGATCAGCGAATGGTACTTATCTAAATAACCAAAAGTTGGAAAAACCAACAGTTCTGAACCGTGCCGACATGATTAAAATTGGTGCGATTGCAATGAAGTTTCTTCCCTCTGGTGATCCAGAAAGACTAACCTACGATAAGCTCCACGAGGATGCAAATACTGACGGATTAACTAAGTGCTATAACAAAACTTACTTCAATCACTCACTCGAAACAGAGGTTAAGAAGTCTAAAGTTACTGGTAAACCTCTTTCACTTATTATTTTTGATCTGGATCATTTTAAGAAACTTAATGATAATTATGGCCATGATGCTGGAGATTACGTTCTTAAAGAGAAGGCCAGACTAATCAGAGAAAATGGCATAAGACAAGGTGATGTCTTTGCTCGTTATGGTGGAGAGGAGTTTTGTATCCTTCTCCCGAATACGAATTTAAAGCAAGGCTTTGAAATCGCAGAACGATTAAGAAAACTTGTTGAAAAGCATGAGTTCATTTATGACGGAAAGAGACTACCTGTAACTGCTTCAATTGGTGTTGCTGATTATCGACAAGGCGTGAATAACGGAACTGACCTTTTTAAGCGTGCCGATTCAGCAGTTTATAAATCGAAAGAAGGCGGAAGAAATCAGGTTAATTTCTATAAGGGATAAATGCTCTCTCTTCCCAAGAAAATTGGCCTTCTCCCAGAACACTTAATAGATCAAATCAAGGCGGGCGAGGTCATTGAACGACCAGGAAATCTTATTAAAGAGATTCTGGAAAATTCAATTGATGCTGGGGCTACAAGAGTCGAACTTACAATTCAAAATAATGGCCTCGATCTGATCAATCTAAAAGATAATGGTTTTGGAATAATATCTAAAGACTTACCTTTGGCCTTCTCCCGACATGCAACCTCAAAAATTTCTCGCTTCGAGGATCTTTATCGCTTGGATTCGTTTGGCTTTAGAGGCGAGGCTCTCGCTTCGATTTCTGCGATTTCTAAATTACAGTGTGTGACATTTAATGATGCTGAAGATCAGGGCTCTGAAGTCAGGATTGAAGGCGGGATCCTTAACTATCAAGGTAGTGTTTTTAAAAATTCAGGCCAGCGTGGAACCGAGCTTAATATACAGGATCTCTTTTTTAATACACCTGTTCGCCTTAAATTCATTCAGTCTCATCAATCTGAAAAGAACTTCATAAAAAAAATCATTTTCTCTTTTATTCTTGCTCATCCAAAAATTGAATTTTTAATAAAACTGGATGCTGATGAAAAAGAGGTCTATCCCGCGAGAGATAGTCTGAATGAAAGGTTATTAGACCTTGTTCCGAGGGCCAAAGCACAAATCCTATATTCTGTTCGATCATATGAAGAAAATAACCTCGAGATTTATTTAATCCCTGGAAGTTTGCGGACTCCAACAAAGTTCCAGTACACATTTATTAATCACCGCTTTGTTACCGACAAGCAACTTTCTCGTATTGTCAGTAATGCTTTACAGAGCAGTTTTGGAACTGATGATTTTCACTTTGTCCTATTCGTAAATCTTCCTGCTGATCATATCGACGTGAATGTTCACCCAAATAAAACCATCATAAAGATTTTTGAATCTTCAAAAGTAATTGGACTTATTTCCGGAAGCATCAAAGAAATCGCCAGTGTTCAAAAACAAGGCCCGCAAAAAGTTTTACCTAAGCAAGATTCTTCTCAATTTGCTTTTTCGAGCCTTGATCAAGAAATATCCCAGACTCTCGTCCAGGAACGGCATCAGTATAATATGGATGGAGTCTTTTCCCCCCATTCACACAAGACCTCCAACATTCAAGAATATATTTGGATTAATCAACACTTTCTTATTCATCATGGTGAATCTTGGAAAGCTATTTCTGCGGCTAAACTTCTCAAGGCGTATATTGAGCATCAATTTAGCAAGCCTACAGGCTCAACGATTCCTCTGATTGTAAGTCAGCCATTTAAAATAACAACCTTTGCGACAGAGCAAATTGAATCTCTATCACACAATGGGCTTGAACTCGAAAAACTAGGCCAAGATACGATAGTCCTACGAGCGATACCTGAATGGATGAATGGATTTCCACTTAAGGATATCGTGAATTGCCTATTAAACAGGGAGCCTTTTGATAAAATTCTTTTTGATCAGAGAGATTGGTCTCAATCAACATGGGAAGAAATGATAGAAAAGATAGGTGTTCCTGAAATTCTTGAGAGGAAAATTGGACTAGAACTCGGGAAGCTTCTACAGGATAAACTCTAAAATGAAAGTCATCATTATCTCAGGGCCTACGGCCACAGGGAAGACTGGATTAAGTATTAATTTAGCAAAAAAATTCAATGCGGAAATCGTTAACTTTGACTCTCTCCTCCTCTATAAAGAAATTACTATTGGGACTGCTAAACCGACAAAAGATGAGCAAAGAAATATTCCCCACCACATGATCGATGTATCAAGTATCTCCACCCCCTTAAATGCTGCTGATTTTGCCAAGATGGCCCTGCCAATTATTAATTCGATTCATCAAAGTGGAAAGGTCGTCTTTCTTGTGGGCGGAAGTGGGTTTTACCTACAGGCACTTCTTAAGGGAATGTACGATTCCCCAACGACTCCCGCTGAAATAATTGAAAAGTCAGAATTGCTCTATAGAGAAAAAGGAATTAATGCCTTTATTGAAATTCTAACACTTCATGATCCAGTATCCTTGTCTCGCTATCATTTAAATGATCACTACCGAGTTCGAAGAGCCGTCGAGCATTTTTGGACAACAGGTATTCCACTTTCAAAAGAAAGAGAAAGAAAAGATCTGGAGAATGAAAAGCTTCATCAATCTTCAGTTCACGGATGGGAAGTTCTCCATATCTATTTAGATATTCCTAGAGAAGAGCATCTTAGCTTCATTAAGGCGAGAACAGAAAGAATGCTTGAGCAAGGTCTTATTGGTGAGGTTGAAACACTTCTGACTCTAGGATTTTCTGGTAAGGAGAAACCACTTCAGAGCATAGGCTATAAAGAAGTTTTAGATCTGCATTTGGGAAATTTTAAGGATCTAGCAGAATGCAAAGAAAGAATTATTATCTCAACAAGGCAACTTGCAAAATCTCAAAGGACCTGGTTTAACCGTATTCAAGACAAGATCAAGTTCAATCCACTTAACTCTTCCGAAGAAATATTTGAGACCGTTAAAAAATTTATTGAATCGAAGTGAGGGGCACTCCTAAGACGAAGTGCCCCTTAACATTCTTATTATGGATTCGGTGTAAGCGAAAAGTTTGTTGTCGGAGGCAGGATAGGCATAGTCTGCTTAGGAAATTCTCCTGTTAAAGACTGAAGGAATGCCACAATGTCACCGACTTGTGCCTCAGTCAAATCCATGCCTAATTGGGTTTTCCCCATTACACGTACGGCTTCATCTAGAGTATGAACTTTCCCATTGTGAAAGTATGGGGCCGTGAGGGCAATGTTTCTCCAAGTTGGAACACGCCAATGGTTCTTATCTTCGTCTTTCTTAGTTACTTGATAGCGACCCTTATCTGAAAGAAGGTCATACTTCTTATCATAAATTGATCCAGGTATCTGAGGAAAAGGCTGGTAGTGCCCTTCTCCCATCTTAAATCCCTCACCATTGAAGTTCTCACCGGTATGGCATGATGTACAGCCAATCTCCTCAACGAGCTTCATCCCCCGAACTTGTTGCTCGCTCAGGGCCTTTTTATTACCCTTTTTATACCGATCAAAAGGTGAATTCAATGTAACAAGAGTCCGTTCATAAGTTGCAATTGCCTTAGCAAGATTATCAATTGAAACAGGCTCCTTCTCTTTAGGAAAAGCCTTTTTGAAAGCAGAAACATAACCAGGAATTTGATTCACCCTCTTGATCACTTCATCATGGGAAGGCATTCCCATTTCAATTGGGTTTGTAAGCGGACCTTTCGCCTGATCTTCCAAAGAGGCTGCGCGGCCATCCCAGAATTGGACTGTGTTGTAAGCTGAATTCCAAACAGTAGGAGATCCACGACCACCTCTTTGACCTCTAACTCCAACACCTACTGGCCTTCCATCGGCCCCATCTGCCATAACATTGTGG
>CANHJD010000074.1 GCA_947461145.1 Bacteriovoracaceae bacterium | reverse complement strand
GCTCGCCTACATGGAAGTACAACCATTTTTGTCTGAAACTCGCAGTGTTTTTGAGCCAATATCGACCGAAAGCGTTGCTAAGAAGGAAGATATACTTCAAACTAGGATGGACGAGGTATATAAAGATTGGATAAGTCACTAAAATCCCTGAATCAAAAAGGTTTCTCTCTTATAGAGGTATTGATTGCTATTACCTTATTTGCCTTTTTCGTCACCGCCTTCCTGACCTCTCAAGGTTACAATGTTTCCGATTCAGAGCTTTCTGAGCAACAATTAGAACTACAGCAATTATGCGAAAGAAAAATTAATGAGCTTTTTCTCAATCCTCCAAAGTTTCAAAACATCCTAGGCACACTAAAAGAGACTAAAACATTCGAAGAAAAAGAACTTTCAAATTTTGAATATACTCTCGAGATAAAAAAATTGACCATTCCTGATTTTGGGCAATTATTTGGCCAAAAGGGAAGTGTGAATCAAGAAGGTAAAAGTGCCTATCAAGGAAATTATTACAACCAAAACTCAGGTGGCTCAAGAAATGCCAATCTTGAGAAATTGGTTTTTGAAGAATTAAAGAAAAATATCGAAAAGATTGTTTGGCAGGCAAAAGTCACTGTCACAAATAAAGAAACAAAATATAGCTACACTCTTGCAACATGGCTAACCAATACGAATGAGAAAGTTCAGATCAACGTCGGTCTTTAACGACCGAGGTTTTACATTACTAGAAATTCTTATAGCCATAACACTGTTGGCCTTCATCACTATTGGTGTAGTTTCAATTACCCAAAATGCTGCAGATACAATGGATCGAACCACAGAGATCAATAAAAATAACCTTCAGGTTGAAACTGCTCTGTCTCGATTTGAATGGGATTTTTCACAGATCTACTCTCCTCTATATTTTTCCACCCCACTCAACATAAATACTCCCGATCCCTATGGGGCAACAAACGATGCAAACATGGATGGGATGGACGATTCAACTGGTCAACCAGTCAAGGCCGCAGCTGCCCTTAGTCCAGCTTTGCAGGAATACTATCAGAGACTCTCTCAGCGCTTTGAACAAAATGAACATTTTAGTGGAATCAGCAAAGAGGGATTACCTATCCCTAGATTTTATTCCCCAGATAAAAATCTTTTTGAGTTTTTTACTTCCTCCAACAGAAGAAAAATTGAAAATACCAGACAGTCCCATTTCGCTTGGGTCAGGTATACGTTGGGAGATCCTCTTCCAAAAAGAGATGAAGATAATGAAAATGAAAAATCCATCCCGCAGGGTTTAAGAACCTTCGTAAGATATTTTTCGGCAGACAATCCCTATGATTCAAAAAGACTTGATTCAGAGAATGATAATATTAAGGCTGCTGTTCTTTTGGAAAATGTTGAAAGTTTAGAATTTCAATTTTGGGATGCAAAAACTCGGAAATGGGAAACGAACTTAAAAACAATTCAAGGTGGAGAAAATTCCCTAAGGGGAGTGAAAATCACTCTTGCTTGGTACGACTCTACTGGAAATAAAAGGACTGTCTCAAGAATTTATCGCAACCACTGGCCAATGGAAGTTCCAGTAGACACTCCTACAACCCCTACCCCTGGTGGAATTCCTCCCGGTGGAAAAGTTAATGGAGATACACCAAATAGACCTTCAGGGACAAATTAGAATGTTGAAAGTATTAAAAAAAGATTTTCGAATTCTAATGAAAAATGAAAGAGGTGTAGCACTCATGATGATCATGACTGCTATTATTTTACTCATGGCAATCTATGGAGAATTTACTTTTGAAAGTAAAATTTCAAGAATAAAAGCAACCAATGTCATGGATAGATCCCAAGCAAGGCTTTTGGCCGAATCTGGTTTGCAGCTCGCAATGACAAGACTTAAACTCTACAAAGAAGCCTTTAATAAAGTGGAAAGTGATCCAGGTATCAAAAGTCAGGTTCCGCCACAGCTTTTGAATCAATTGTGGGAAGTACCGTTTATCTTCCCTATCCCGCTTGGCGCAGGAGCGAGTCAAACAGTTAAAGATACTGTAACTAAATTTACTAATGACTCTCTTTTGGAAGGATCCATGAGAGTCACCGTCAGTAATATTTCTAATCGGATGAACCTTAATCTTCTTCGTTTTGATACATCGAAAGCAAAATCTCAAGGCCCAGATGGATCCTATGAAGATGAGGATAATCCGAATGATGGGATTATTGATACAAATCCAACCGCCATTCAAAATAATGTCTCTATTGACCAAACTCTCTACTTTCTTTTAAAGAGACTCGTAGATGAAAAAAGGGAAAAGGATTCGGCTTTTGATGACAGGTATTCACGAATTAACTATCAAGAGCTGGTCACTAATTTAAAATACTTTATTTCTGACTATCAGAGCATGATGACTGATCCTCTAGCTGGAGATGCTGAATCAAGATTCCAAAAGATTCCCCTGACGCCTAAATATGGACCTCTGGCTTCCGCGAGTGAACTCTACGCAATTCCGGGATGGAATGATGAATTAATTGAACTCATTCAAAATGAATTTAGTATTTATCCCTCTGCTCAGATTGACCTTAATAAATTGACCTCTAATATGCTTCGAATTCTGGTTCCCAGAATTGATGACGAACAAATCAGATCATTTTTTGAGTATAGAGATAATCCTGAAGCCCCTAAATTTTTTAACTCCATTAATGATTTTAAAAAATGGGTAGTTGATATTGAGAGGATTTCGGATGAGACCACTTTTAATGATCGTATCGAAAAATTTACAAAGGCCGGCATTTCCTTTGGAACAAATCCAAATTTGTTTAAAGTAATATCAGAGGGACTTTATAATCGATCCACCTACACTCTCGTGGCCTTGGTCTATATGCCAAAGCAGGAAAATGCGACTAAAGTACAAAGAAATCCAAATGAGACAGAGGCGGAATACCAAAAACGATTAACGGCAGAAACAAACAAAGCCACTCAACTACTTGAGCCAAGAATCATAGAACTTCAAATCAATTAAGCTATTTACTAGGCTTATTTGATAAATTTCAGTTAAAATAACATTATGCATGTATTAGCCATAGACGTTGGATCTTATAGTGTAAAATATATTTCTTCTATTGTTGAGAAGCGGAAGATTAATCATTTAGAAATGAGTGAAATTGTTCTTGCTGATTTCATAGAAGATCACCCGCAAACTAGCTCAGCAGATGCACAATCAATGATCATACAAGAAATCATTGAATCAGTTGCAAAGCCGGATACCAGAGTTGTCTATCAAATTAATAATGAATTAATGACGACTCGTTTTCTTACACTCCCTGTAAAAAGTAAAAAGAAAGCTGAGCTTATGCTTCCGTTTCAGCTTGAAGAAGATATCCCCTTTTCTCTAAGTGAAATACATTACGCTTACAGAATGGAATCCATTAAGAGTCAGCATCTAGCACTCGTAGGATTATTGAAGGAGCCAGTTTTTGAAGCAAATTATAATAATTTAAGAGAGAAACAATCCTTACCAAGCATTCTTACGACTGAGGCAAGTACTGTTGAGAATTATTTTAACCAAAATGTGATGGCCGGTGCTTTGTGCGTTCTGGATCTTGGTCATAAAACAACGAAGGCTTACTTTTTTTATAACTCACGCTTAATTGTTACCCATGTTAGCTATGTTGGTGGTCATGATATAAACGAAATGATTTCTAAAACTTATAAAATCGATGCTGATGAAGCAGTTATTTATAAGCACCAAAATGCCTTCCTTCTCACTGAAAGCATGTATGCTCAGGTAGATCAACCTCAGCGCGATTTTGCGACAGCAATGGACAAAACTCTTGGTCCTCTAGTTTCCGATTTCAATAGATGGAAAATTGGTCTCAAAGTAAACTTCGGTTTAACACTACAACATGTCTACATCATAGGTGGAACGTCTAATATTAGAAATATGGCGACCTACTTAACAGAAAAGCTAGAAACGAAAGTTTTTCTTCTAGAGTCTTTCGATAAGGTTGAATCAACAAAAATTGATCTCGATCCAAAAAACAAATCGAAATTTGCTCTTACAAATATGATGACAATTGGGATGAAGAGAAAAAATCGCTTCATCAATTTACTTACTGGCAAATTCGCTCAGGCTTCAGGCTCTGAGATTCCACTACATTCATTCGCTTTTCTAGGGATCAGAGTTTCCGCCGTAGCTATTATCATTCTTATCTCTCTTGTTGCAGAAAGATTTTTCATCCAAAAAGATATCAAATTTGTTGATGCAAAACTTTCTATTCTTATGAAGGATGATGCTCTTGGAATTAATGGACGCTTAAGAAGAGCAATGGCAGTAAATCCAAAGCCTGTTTTTGATTCGTTAGTAAAAAGACAAAGAGGAATTCGACAGGAAGTTTCAACGATGCAGTCTGCGATCAGCACAAAAGGGCTCGCCCCCTTGGTTTATATCAGCCAGCTTGCGGCAGCAACTCAAGTCACTTTAACTGAGTTTAAGGCAAGTGACATTGGGGAAATCTCTGCAACATTTACTTCAGAGACTCCCGAAGAATTAACAAACTTGAAGGCTATTCTGGAAAGATCAAATCTATCGGACATAAATGTTGATTTAGATACTACTAAGCTCTCCTTAAAGTTAACGGCAGCAGGTGAATAGTATGGAAGAAAATAAATCGAATCCGATGTTCCTTAAAATTGATCAAGCTGTTTTTGACAAGATTGATAAATTCAAACAAACTCCAAATTACAACCCTATTCAAGATTTTTATAATGGACTTGAAGAGGAACAACAGAAAGTATTCAAAGGTGTAACTATCCTCGTTATTTTTCTAGTACCACTTTTGATTTTGGGTTTTATGTGGAGACAGAATAATAAATTAAAAAATGACTTGGCCTTAAGAACCTCAATTGCCTCGAAGGCCAGTCAGATCCTAGGTGAGAGTCAAGGACTTCAGGAGTTAGCTCCACAAGTCTTTTCGCCAAACCCAATTGATTCTCAATCCATGATGACTTCCCGACTATCTGGACTTCTCTCAACAACCGGAATCGACCTCTCAAAGATTCAAGTGAATGACTTCAAATCAGATACAATTTCTTCAGGAGTCATGAAATCTGAAGCCAAATTCAGTTTTACGAACCTCTCGACTGATGAATTGATGAACATGTTTATGACCCTTATTAACCGCGAAAGATTTAGAGTTTCATCAGTTGAGATTGTTCGAAACAGCGACACGAATATGCTTAAGGGATACTTTCAGGCAGCCCACTATAGCTCATTTTCCACAGGCCAAGGGGAAGAAGAATAATGGCCGTGTTATCTTCTGAGATTCAGTCTCTCAATGAAATAAATTATAAAAGCAAAGTTAAAGTATTACTTTTAATTTTTCTTTGCGTGATTCTTTTTGTCTTCTCTTTTATTAGTTTTTATCCCATTGGGGAGAAAATTAAATCGATTATTAAATCTGGTCTCAATGGACGAGGATGTAATCCAGACTTTGATGAAATGCATATGGAATGGATTATGCCAAAGATCATTGTCTCTAATCTTGTTATTCCAGCAAATTGTCTTGAAAGAAGTGGCCCGCCTCTTAAATTTAATCATCTCACCATTAATTATAATCTGATAAATTTTGCCCCATTCGGTCTTCCTTTCAAGGTAGAGACGGAGTTTCAAGGCCAGCCATTATCAATTTATTATGTTGCAGGAATTGGCTCACAAATGATTCGCATAAAAGATCAAACACTTGGTCTTGCAAGAATCCAACCACTCCTAGGTGAAAACTTTAAGCTCTCAGGCAACGTAACTATTGATATGACTTTTGCTATGTCAAAGAATTCAATGAGTGCGTTTAATTTGAAAGCTCAATCAAAAGATCTACAGATTCCGACACAAAATATTCAAGGATTCTCAACTCCACCAATGAAACTAAATGACTTCTATCTCGAAGCATTTTCTGAAACTGGTTCAAGAGTTAAGGTTGAAAAACTTATCATGGGTGATATTTCCTCACCTATGCGAGCAAACTTTAAAGGAAATATAAATTTACAGGATGGAAATATTTCCATGTCTCCTATTGATCTTCAAGGTGAGATTGCCTTTACTGAAAGCTTTCGGAACTCACTCCCATTAATTGATATGCTCTTCCAGTCTTTTAATCAAAAAGACGGTTTCTATCAAATCAGACTAGGTGGAACATTAGGCTCACCAAAACCAATTGCACCCTAAGTTTCTACCAATTTCTTTTTGTTTTAATTTCTTTAATTAGTTTAAGAGAATTTATAAGCGTCTCTTTCAAAACAGGATGCTCAATTGACTGGCCCAGATCAGTTTCATCTGCGGCCACACTCTTTGATTCAATATTAAACTCTCGTGACTTTATGGCGATCTTTGCTTCTTGAATTGTCATCTTTTCATCAAAAAGTAGCTTTTTAATTTTAAAAATTGCTTCAACATCTTTCCTTGCATAGAGCCTTTGACCCGAGTCAGAAACAACGGGAGCAATGTCTTCAAATTCAGTTTCCCAAAAACGAATAACATAAGGCTTCACCCCGGTAATCGGGGTGAGCTCTTGAAATTTAAAATTAGATTTATTTGGAATCATGAGAAGAAGATATCAACGATAAGTCTATTCGTCATTGTCATCGTCATTATCATCATCGTAAACAGTATCATCTTCATTGTTCAAGAACGAACTTAGGGCCTTTGGCTTAGCCTCTTTAATTGGAAGCGTAGTATTTTCATTACCATTCTCGTCTAAGCGATGAGAATATCTTTCTGTAATGTCTTCTTTCAAAATTTGTGAAGGCTTAAATGTCAGAACACGTCGTGCACTGATGTTCATCGCAGTTCCAGTCTGAGGATTTCGGCCAACTCGAGTCGCCTTATCGCGAATAGAAAAATTTCCAAAACCAGAAATTTTAACTTTCTCGCCCTTGGCCAGAGTATCTTTAATGACCTTGAAGACCAAATCTACCAATTCAGCCGCTTCTTTTTTGGAAAAGCCTGCTTCCTTATAAATTCGCTCTACGATGTCTGCCTTAGTCATGCTCATTGAAAGTCTCCCATGAAGTTTCAAAAGCTTATCGCCCTATTTTTAGAATTATTAATAGGTTAGCAGGTATCAGAATTAGTTCAAGAGAAAAAAATTCAATTTTATAGATATTTCAATAAGTTATAAGAATAATACTTTTATAAGGTCTTACAATCAGACAAAAAAAAGCCACCCGAAGGTGGCTTTCAAATAAAGACTATTTAGTTGCGTCAAAAATCGCTTTAAAAGCATTGAAATCGTGGATTGCAAGCTCAGAAAGCATTTTACGGTTAATCGTAATGTCTTTTTTCTTCATTCCATCAATAAATTTAGAATATGAAGTACCAAGCATACGAGCACCAGCATTGATACGGACAATCCACAATTTACGGATATCACGCTTCAATAAACGACGACCGATGAAAGCGTAATGAAGAGCACGACGAACTGTCTCAGAAGCATGCTTATACTTCGTACGACGGTCGAAATGAAAACCTTTCGCTAGTTTTAAAACTTTGTTTCTACGTTGACGGGCCTTAAACCCTCTCTTGACTCGTGCCATTTGGCTCTCCTTCTTCGCTCACAGGGGGACATTTGTCTCTTAACCCTGATTCACTACTCTCGACAGTTTATAGATAAATCCCTACTACACTAAGTAAGGGATACACATTGCAGCATTATGATAATCACCTGGGTGAACATATCCCGGAGTGTTCTTATCTTTTTTAGCTTTCTTAGACTTGTTGATTAACAAGTGACGAAGGTGAGCCTTCTTATACTTGATTTTACCAGTTGCAGTTACTTTAAAGCGTTTTGCAGCAGCACGCTTGGTCTTCATTTTCGCCATATATCGCTCCTAAAACAATAAAAATGCACTCTTTTTAGAGTGCATGAAATTAACATGAGTAATTCAAGAGATAAAGTGTTTTCTCGGGTTATTTCTTTTTACCCGGGGCTACCATCGCGATCACGCGATTTCCCATCATTTTTGATGGAGCCTCAATCACAGCGCCTTTTTCAAGGACTTGTTTTACAATCTCGTCAAACTTGGCCAGACCTAGATCTTTATGCGCCATTTCTCGACCACGAAATTGCATGAGAAGCTTAACTTTATCACCTTGATCCAAAAATTTCTCAATATGATTGAGTTTAGTTTCTAGATCGTGTTTTTCAATATTTGGTCTGAACTTAATCTCTTTTACATCAATAACGACTTGCTTCTTTTTGGCTTCTGCAAGCTTCTTTTGAATTTGGTACTTATACTTACCATAATCCATCATTTTTACGACTGGAGGGACAGCATTGGGGGAAATTTCGATTAGGTCCAGACCTTCATTATCGGCCATAAGTCTAGCCTGGGCCAGAGTAACCACTCCATAGGCTTTTCCATCGTCACCAATAAGTCTGATCTCGTGAGCACGGATTCTTTCGTTTACACGTGGCTCTTGAACTTTTTCGCTTATAACCCACCTCCATATTGCTGTCGGGGTAATGTATGAATAAAAACAAAATTACAATGCTTTGGGACGTCCTGACAAATTAAAAAAATCCATTCACTCATAGAATAGGACTTCTAAGGCCAAATTTAACTTCGGTTTAAGCCCTCTTTTCACTAAAATCATGAACGGGGAAGCTACTTTTGCCCCAGAGCGCTGAAGATTTTCCCATTCAAGGTAGCAATCTTCCAATACGCTTTCCCAGTCTTTAGAGTTCAGCACCTTGCGATAGACATCGGCCTGAACCCAATCAACAAGACGAAATGGTTGATGAAGACTTTTCTTAGGTCCGACTATGGATCGAGCAATCTGACAACTGCCCTCTCCGGCCAGTACGGCCCCAGGAGCTCTGTCAAAGAGTATATAAACGGATTCTTCAGATAAATCCATTGAGAGCTCACCCAAGATTAAATCCACCTCATGAGATTTCTCGGCCCAGTCTCTTCCCAGGTTTTCGGATGAGAGACATAAAAGCCTCGCATTTGGGAGAATTGACTTATTCATGGTAAGGCCCGGTTAAATTTTAAGTTAATGGCCACTTGATCATTAAGATCCCGGATAAACTTTTCAATCAAGTCATCAAGCTTAGATACATCAACAACTCTAAAGGTCCTATCTTCATTTCTCTCAAGGACTTTTTGATTTAAATGATAATCGAGAGTCTCTTTGATAATTGGAACGGCAAATGACTCAGGATATTTCACGACTCTACCATGCTCAAACTCCAACTCAAAAAGCTCCTTCGCAACCTGTACGAAGCGCTCCTGAGTGAAAGACTCATTGGCGAGATATTTCACTGAAAGACTTGAGATATAATAGGCTTCATAAAGATAAGATAAGGCCGTAGAGAAACGTCTAACCTTGGTTGCAATCTGGTAAAGTTCTTGAGAAGAAAGCTTCATACATTCTTCAATTGACTCCACTCTTCTTCCTAAAGCATAGGAAATAATATTGAGTGCCTCTTTGATCATTTCTTTTACTGTTGGAAGGTAAAATTCGTACTTTAGTTCTTTTCGTTTTGTCTGGAGAAATCGAGTGAGAGACATGCCATCTTTAATAGAACCATTGAAGACATTAAACCAAGTAGAGTTAATAATCCCAGAGACTAGAAAATGATGCAGAATCATGTTCTTATGATAAAGCACCTCAACCCTTCTTTCTGACTTAATTGCATAAAAAACTTGATTCAACTTTTCCCGCTTTAGAACTTCAATTTTTTTATTTCCAATGAACATGTCTAAAGCACTACGTAAGGAGTCTTCAAAGAAATCCATTCTTAAAGTTGGAGTTAGAGGAATTTTCAAGGCAATACAATACTCGATCACATCATGAGCACGTTCTTCGATTTGCTTCCAGGTTAAGGCACCAGATGGCTCATCAAGCATAATCAGAGCGAGTAGTGATGAAGGAGTAATAGGCATATTACGTCCAACAGACTTGAAGCATTCAAAGGCAAGGTGTTGGGTCGCCTCTTTAAGATCACCTTTGTAACTATCAACAACAATCCCCTCTCCAAAATGGAGATGGATCGTACCTAACCTCTTGTTAAAAAGCTTAAAAAGCTTCAGTAATTGAGCCCCAGATTCAGGTTTCTTCTTACCTCCCCCAAGCTCACGCGCATGCGCCTTCTCTTCAGGTATGTGCTCATGGGCCAAAGAAACAGGAATAAACATTAGGGGTTTTGTATCTTTAATTTGAGAATGACTCTCAAGAAGCATTTGAAACAGACCGTATTTAGGTTTTAAAAGCTTACCTGTCCGGGTTCTTCCCCCTTCAAAAAAGAACTCTACAACCTGATTTGTTTTCAAAAGATAGAAGACGTAGGCCTCAAAAGTTATTCTATACAACTGATCGGCAGTGAAAGACCGACGAATAAAAAAAGCTCCGGCCTTACCAAAAAACTGCCCCATGGGGAAAACGTTCAAATTAATTCCTGCCGCAACTCTTATGGCAACTTCAAAGTTTTTAAACATTGAGTAAGTTAGGGCCACATAATCTGCGTGGGATTGGTGGTTTGGAACAAGAACAATATGATACTTTTCTTTGAGCTCATGAAAATTTGTTCCAGGAAAAACTTCCAGGTTAACCCCATCATAGAGCTTCAAAAAAGTGGCATCAATCAGTTTCACTGCAGAGTTCACCACCGTAGGTGAGAACTCCCCATGAATTTCTTTAAATAGTTTTTTTACTTTCTCTCGATCCTCTGGACGCGATAATATCCGCTCCGCTAATTTTGGATAAGAAAGAACAATTTCAAATGCGTCGTCAGTCACCATTATTGCCTATTAGTTAAGTCCATGTGGTTTAGATTCCATCATACCAGAAGCCGACATCTCCATGAAGCGGGCATTCTTATGAATTTCACCTATTGTAGTCGCGTTAAGATAGGTCATACCTGAGCGTATGCCTCCGCACAATTCATGAACTATATTTTCAACAGATCCTTTACATGAAACCCAACGCGATTCTCCTTCCGCGGCCATCCCCTTAGGAAGATCCCCTCTCCATGAAACCTGAGCATCCTTTGATGCCATTCCACGGTAGCGCTTCCTACCTCCTTCAATTTCTCCAGGAGTTTCCAGACAACCTGAAAGCATTGAACCTAACATTACAGTCTGCGCACCTGCTGCAAAGGCTTTCACGATATCACCGGAAGTTTTAATTCCGCCATCGGCAATAACTGGGATGTTGTATCTGGAAGCTTCCATCACACACATTGCAACAGCTGTGAGTTGTGGGACACCACAACCAGTGATGATTCGAGTTGTACACATGGAGCCTGGACCAATGCCTACTTTCACACAATCCGCTCCATGCTCAATTAGACCACGAACGCCTTCAGGCATCGCCGTATTGCCAGCAATGACATCAATTTTAGGATATTTCTTTTTAACATAATCTAAAGTCTCATACATCATCACAGAGTCGCCATGAGCAATGTCGATGGTAAAAATATCAACTCCGGCATCGGCCAGCATGTCGGCCCTTCTCATTCCCTCTTCCTTGACACCGATACTGGCCGCGACAGGTAATCCTAGCGCTCGAATTTTATCGCGAATTAGCTTTACCTGGTTTACCTGATCAACTGGAGATAGAAAACGATGGAGAATTCCAAGTCCCCCAAGTTCTGCCATTTTAAGTGCCATATCGCTTTCAGTGATCGTGTCCATATTAGAGGAGATTACAGGAATTTTGAGAGTGAAGTTTTTTGTCACTTGGGTTCCAAGCTGAGGTGCCGTTCGGGAGTTCATTTCGGAGTGCTTGGGCATTAGAAGAACATCATCAAAAGTTAGACCGCGAGATCTTTCCAGAATTCCTTGAGCAGTGAAAATCAATTCCATTTTTTTCTCTCTCGTTGGGGGTGTATGTGTAAAAAAATATTCTCAAAATTCTCACCGATAAACCAAGGTTTTCTTTACATTTCAAGGCCGACAATTCCGATCTGTCTATTTTTTAGACAGATAAATGACACACCGTAAAAACTACACTTTTAACCAATCATTCACGGGATTCGTTTAAAGTTAAGATTAATGAAACACCTATTCTTACTATCCCTTTTAGCGACTCTTTATTCCTGCTCTGAATCAGGTCAATCATCAATTCGTGTCAATCCCGTGACGCTTCAAAGTGAGCCTGAGGAGCAACCATTTTTAAATGATTACACAAAAAAATATATTGCAGAAATAAGATCATCACTTGAAGTGAATGAGAGTGAACTCACTTTTTTAGATGCGGCCTATAACAGCGATCAAGACAATGAGTATAACTGCGAGATTGATCTTGGAGCGAAAAGACGATTCAAATACAATTTGAATCGGGGTCAACTATTTTTGAGTGATGATTTTGTAAAGTTAGAATTTACCAAAGTGGATGGTCTTTTATCTCAGGGGCTCATCGGTAGCTGGGAAATGATTGAGACCACAGAAAAGCATCAAATCGTAACTGAACTAATCTTTAATGATTTAGAAGAAGCTAAACTTAGAAAAACATGTAATTTAAAATAAAAGAGCCCCATCTAAGGGGCTCTTTAACTTATTCATGTTTAGAATGAAAATTTTCAATAGCTCCGGCCATTAAAAATGAATGGGCCCTAATTTTTCTTAAGGCAACGACCATATCAGAATATGTAAGAGCGGTCACTGGAGGGTAAACTCCTTTTG
>CANHJD010000073.1 GCA_947461145.1 Bacteriovoracaceae bacterium | reverse complement strand
TAGGGAACCAGTCACACTTCGTCAAAGGGCCAAGTGATTAAAAATAAAAAGATTTTTGCTGCGCGGCCCAAAAAACTATGTTTGGCCCGACGCGCAACAATAAAATTGCCCCTTCCTTGCCCCTTTTTATCGAGAGGAGTAATGTAGGGACACTTTGAGTGAGGCATTTATGATCGATATTTATGGTGATCAATCAAACCAAGATCACCTACCAAAAATTCCTGAAGTTGAGCTTTCTGATGAGAAAGTCCTGACCGAATTGGCCGAAATTAAAAAACGTCTTGGAGGCAAAGTTGTGGTCCTTGGCCATCACTACCAACAAGATGATGTGATTTCATTTGCTGATATCTCTGGTGACTCACTTGAGCTCGCCAGAAAAGCGGCAGAAATTAAAACGGCCGAATACATTATGTTTTGTGGAGTTCACTTCATGGCCGAAACTGCGGACATGCTGACAAGTGAAAATCAAAAAGTGATTTTACCAGATCTACGCGCAGGATGCTCAATGGCCGATATGGCAAATAGAAGAGAGATTGATCTCGCCTGGAAATACCTCACGGAGTGTACGACGGATAAAATCGTCCCTATCACCTATATCAACTGTTCAGCGGCTTTAAAAAGTTTTGTGGGTGAACATCATGGATCTATTTGTACTTCTTCAAATGCAGAAAAAGTTATTACTTGGGGACTCTCTCAAGGAGAGAAGCTTCTTTTTTTTCCTGACCAACATCTGGGAAGAAACACATGCTACAAATTAGGAATAAAACTTGATGAGATGGTTGTCTATGATCCACGCCAGCGATTTGGTGGACTCACTCCGGATCAAATCAAGAAGGCCAAAGTCATTTTATGGTACGGGTTCTGCTCAGTTCATCAGGGATTCACGGCCGAGCATATAAAAATGTGGAGATCCAAAGAACCTGAGAGAATTTTACTCGTGCATCCAGAGTGTAGCTTTGATGTCGTACAAGGTGCAGACCTCGCTGGCTCAACCTCTTATATTATTAATCAGATTAAAGCTGCCAAGGGCGGGACGAAGTTTGCTATCGGAACAGAAATCAATCTCGTCAATAGACTAGCAAAAGATTATCCATCACTTGATATAAAATCTCTCTCTCCCTATCAGTGCCTATGCACAACCATGTATCGTGTACGGCCAAGATGGCTTTTAGAAAGTTTCCGATCAATTGAAAGAAATGAGGCCATCAACGTCATTAAAGTTGATGAGGTGACAAAGAAGTTTGCCTTAAAGGCCCTTGATCAGATGCTAACAATTTCTTAGGATGACTATGATTTACGCAGATTATAATGGTTCAGCTCCCCTTCTTAGTTCTGTCAGAGAGCATCTCAAGAAGAGAGTTGAATCGGATTTATTCGCTAACCCAAATGCCATTCATTCCATGGGACAAAGACTCTCTGGGGGTATTGAAAAATGCCGTAGCTTGATTGCTGAAGTTGTGGGTTGTTATCCAGATCAGATCTTTTTCAATTCTGGCTCCTCCGAAGGAATTTCTCAGATTCTTTTTTCTATTCTTGAATTTGCTCCGAAAGAAAAGAACATCATCATTACTAGTCCTATCGAGCATGTTGCAGTAACAAGTGCATTACAATTTTATAGTAAACATAAAAATTTTAAAATCCTGCAAGTTGATGTGGATGAATCTGGAGTAGTTTCAGTTGAGTCGCTGAAAAAGATCCTAGACTCTTATGCACCTTCTGTTGCCGTTGTCGCCATTATGGCGGTAAATAATGAGACAGGAGTTCTTCAGCCCTTTAAGGAAATCGCCAAACTATGCGAAGAGAAGAATTTAGAATTTTTCTCTGATACAACTCAGCTCATTGGAAAAACTGACTTTCATTTTGAAACATCCGGAATAGATTATGCTGTTTGCTCCGGTCACAAACTAGGAGCACTGACTGGCTCAGGTTTTATCATTGCTAAAGAACCAACAAAACTTAGAACTCATGTATTTGGCAGTCATCAGGAGAAAGGTCTTCGTGGCGGCACCCAAAACTATTTAGGTATTGAAACGCTAGCGATTGCCCTAAAAGACTTCCAATCCCACCAAGGAAATCTTAAGAATCTCTTTGCTGCACGAGTCGAATTTGAGTCAAATTTAAAAAAAGAATTTCCTGAAATCGTGATCGTTGGTGACAAGGCCGAGCGTTTGGCCGGCACAACCCTTATCAGTTATCCTGGAATTCACGGTCAGGCCGTTCAGATAGAGCTCGAATCATTAAACATTTTTGTGACCACCTCTGCCGCCTGTTCAGACAACCAACCTGAAACCTCCGCTGTGCTAAAATCGATGAAAATTAGCGACGATATAGGCAGAGGGGTGATCCGAATAAGCCTAAGCTACACCCAGGGCAAACAAGATTATCAAGAAATAGAAAAGGCCTTAAGTTCCTCTTATAAGAAGCTGAGGAAGATTAAATCTTTTTAAGTTTTAGAAAGAACCTTGCCCAAAATAAATTCCATGACTGGAAAATAAATAAATTCGGGCACTAAAGTTTTCAGGGCATAACTGAATTTTCCATCAATACCGAATACTTTTCGCATAGGAATTTTTCTTCTCAAAGAGAGCATCAAAACTCCTCGTGCAACCTCAATGGGCTCTTGAGTCTTTTTCTTTGAAAAATGCTCATGCAGGTTTTGATAGTTTTTCATTTGAGGCAAATAAACGGAGTCTGGATTTTTATGACTCCATTTTAGGTTTTGACCAAAATCAGTTCTGTAACCACCTGGCTCTATGAGACAAACTTGAACCTGATGAAAGGAAAGCTCAATCCTTAAAGATTCACTTAAACCTTCAACGGCGTACTTACTGGCACAATAAAGACTCGTTAAAGGAAAGCCCATCAGCCCAAACACCGAGGAGAAATTGAAGATCTTTGCCTTTGAGCGCCTTAAAAAAGGCAAAAGGGATCTGGTTACTTCTACTAAACCAAAAAAATTAACTTCCATTTGATGGCGAATTTCTTCAGAATTAAGATCTTCCATAGCACCAAATAAACCATGGCCAGCGTTATTAACTAAAACATCCAGGGTTCCACCTAATTGCTCTATTTCTTTGGCCACTAGCTGTATCTGTTGTTGGTCAGTTATATCTAGATTTAGCTCCCTAAATGATTGAGAGTACTTTGCTCTCTCATGTTCAAAGAGATGCCTTCTCCCAATGAGATTTCTTCCCGTCGCGATGACAAAATCACCATTTCTTAAGAACTCTTTGACCATCAACTGACCAAAGCCCGAGGTTGCCCCTGTAATTAATACCTTTCTCATACAAAAAACCCCTTGTTGACTCTGGTACAGGTTATCTTAAATACATATAATCAATAAAACTATCTCCGTTTAGGGACCAATGATCTATCAATTATTCTTTTGTCTAATTATTGTAGCTTCTTGTTCTTATAAAAAGAACCAGATGAATAACCAGACCTCCAAAGGACACTCGGAGCTTTATAGTGAGCCTAATTCACCAAAAGACAAAGAACAAAAAAATCTAAAAAGAATTATTATCGCAGCTACAAATGACCTCCATGGAAATTATGAGTCTCAATCAATAGATTTCACTGATGCCCAGAACCTCGGAGTTCAAAATATAACTATTGGTGGTCTTGATACTATCAGCAGTTATTTTAAAATCCTCCGCCAGCAATTTGGAGAAATTCTACTTGTTGATTCCGGAGACATTTTTTCTTCTCAAGCCTCTAATGCTAAAAATATCAGTGAATTTTATTCTAAGCTTGGCTATACCGGAGTAACTCTCGGTCTCAATGATTTCAACATAAAATTACCCTCTAAATTTAAGACTGGGCCGGATTTTCTGAAAGATTTTTCTGCTCAATCAACAACTCCACTAATTCTAAGCAATCTTTATGATTTAAAAACTGCAAGACCAGTAGAATGGAAAGGCACTGCCCCTTATCTTTTGAAGGAGATAAATGGTATTAAAATAGGGATTTTAGGAATAATTCCAGATGATATTGTTGAACAAACTCCAGTGGATAATCGTCTCGGTCTCTACGTTGAAGACATGATGACAGCTACACTCAGACAAGCAAGAATGCTTAGATCTCTTGGGGCTGAAATCATTGTGGTCATTACTCACCAAGGCATCAATTGCGGAGAAGAAATCGCCCTAAAATTAAAACTTCCTATTTCAAAAGTAAATTTTGATCCAGATCAAAAAGACGTTTGTGACTTAAACAATTTAACTGGTCGCTTTCTTAATCGACTTCCTCCTGGATTGGTGGATATTGTTATTGGTGGTCGAGCTGAACAAAAAACAGCAAACGTCATTAATACGACTGTTGTTTTGAGTAATTCTCCAAATGCAAAGAGCTTTTCTTATGCAGAGTTTTTTGTTGATTCTCAAACAGGAAAATTAAATAAAAATAAAACCATCGTTCACCAGCCAGTTATGTTTTGCAGAGATTTTTTTCAAGAAACCAATGACTGTTATACTGAAGATAAAAGCATTGATCACAAAAAAAGAAATTCAGCAAAGTTTCTTGGTGAAGAAATAAAACCTGATCCAAACTTGGGTCAATTGGAATCTAAAAGTACAAACTCTCATTTCACAGAAAATATCCAGTCTATTCTTGATTTACATGGTGGGGACATTTCATACTCTACTGGCAAAAATGGTGACTCAAAACTTATTTTAATGAATCTTACAGGTCTGGAGATCTCGCAACTCCTTGAAGCAGAGTTTAATCAAGGTATGGCGAATCGTTGGAGGCCAGGACCCTTTCGAATGGAGGGAGAGAATTTAAATCTTTCTCTTCTTGGAAGTGAAATTGACAAAAATAAACATTATCGGATTTTAGCTAATATCGCTGATCTTCAAAATCACCCAAGCCTCAAGAACTTCATCTCAAGGGCAGAAAATCAATCTTTGAATCATTACTCCTGGAATGGACCGGCAAATGAAGATGACAATGTTTCAACCATCATGGCCTCTTCAGAGGCAGTAAGGTAAATTTCCCTGGCACTGGACGCTTAGTCCTTTTGCACAATAAGCAAAACTCTGATCCAGCCTGCATTCATAGTCGGCCGTTTTTCTTTGATACTTCATCCCGCGTCTACAGGCCGGTTGATTCTTCAAGCCGCATTCACTTCTACCGCAGAATTTAGGGCCTTGAGGACAACCGTTTGGAATTTCAAACCAGCCATGCTCACACTGAAAACAAATTGAGGGGGATTTTTCTTCGCAGGTATCAGACACATTATGACAAGGTGTCTGATCTTTTAAGGCGATACTTTTCTGTGGCGTAATGGGGGCATTACCTCTATGAGGATTGAGAAAAATAAATTGGGGTGAACGATATTCTGCGGAGTTTGAAAGAATCTTTGGCACGGGCCTTCTGTATACATTAAAAAAAGGAATATCCCATTTTTCAGATTGATAATTTGAATTAGTAAGATTTAAGGACAAAAAATCATTTGCAATAGAGAACTGCAGGGATTTAAGTCCAGACCATTGCTGATGACCATCCGAAAAAATAAACTCACCACAAGATTTTTCAATGGAAATTGTCTTAAGTTTTAAAATACCTGGCTCTATTCCTGGAACCCTATAAAACAGGCAGTCTTTAAATGTAACCATATTTTCATCTCGATAAAGAACAGCAAAGAGAACTTGCCAAGAATTTTCAGGTTTAGTGATGACTTCATTATTTTTATAAAATTCATGCTTTTCCACAATTTCAATTGCGTTGGACCACTTGAGAGTTGGATTTGCAAGTGTCATAAAACTAATTAGAGTAAAAAGGAAAGCAATCATTGGGCAACCTCTTCATAGCATCTGAAGGCAACAGGAAATTCTTTCTGATTCTCTCCACTCCAACGACCTAGAACCCCTAGTTCATGAACCTCTGACTCAGCAGCACGAAACCGAGATGACATCTTAATATTTTTTTCAGGCTCGATGTTATTCACAAGAGATTCAGGGAAAAAACCTAGAGCAAAGTTCATCCCCATCCATGTAACAGAATCAGTTGTATAATACTTTTCACGACATCCCTGAACTTGGGCCAAGTCACAATCTAAGGGCGTGAGCTGGTAGTCAGGATTAATTCGTGCCATACCAAGAAATGTTTTAGAAAGATCTCTCTGCCATGGTGTCTGTGGACGGGCAACGCGATCTGGCAGAGAATTTTTAATATCAGAAGGAGTCATCGTTGCAGCATCAAATAATTTTGCCTCAAGGACTCTTTTTCCCCAGAATCCGCAATATTCTTTTTGCTCTTTCAAACTCAGCAATGCTGGATGCGCCCATTTAGATCTATCACTTATTATCTGATTATTATTGTTAGTTAGAATTCTCCATTCGTTCACCATTTGATTAGAGACGTAGAATTTATCAATAAAAAGGTGACGATCAAAATTATCCCATTCAAAACCTTGTTCTGATTTTTTTTGATCAACTTTTGAGTAACCGTAAATTCTTTGGGGTAAGTAAGTATCCCTACAAGTATCTGTCATAATGATGGGCCACTTCAATTCGGGAACTTCATCAATACTCAGCTCTATCAAAACGCCATAATGGAAATTAAGTCCGTTGTAAGGACCTTTGAGAATTTCATAAAATCTTTTTTGCGCTGAATACTCAGAAATCGGCCGAAAACTCTGTTGCGCTCTCACATGGAATAGTTCACCAAAGACTTCGACTTCAATGGCAGTTTTGCCATTAACACCACCAGACCAAAAGCATTGCCAGAAATGAGGTTGGCATTGATAGTAGCTGCGTCCAACATTTTTATCCAAAAGGATCTCATCCTTGCACTGTAGGCCATCCTTTTTAATGAATCGATCACCTTCTTCCCAAATTTTTTTGATCTTTGGGATTGCTGCCTGAATCACCTGAGCAAAAAGCCTTTGGGTGGATTCTGGTTTTTTTTGCCTAGTTTCAACCTTCGACTTGGGGATAAAGAAGAGAAATACTATCCCCAAAAGGCTTAAGGCGCCGCAGATGACAATGAGTTTTGGAACTATTTCAGCTTTCTTTTTCAACCAAGGAATTCCCGATTAAGTTTTATCCAATGAAAATCAATTCTAACCTGTCTTCTGAGTGAATGACTAAAAATATCACTCCCCACAATCACCTGAGTAAATAACTCATGTAGCTCATTTTGTGCCTACATTACTTAAGAACACCAAGAGCGGACCAGATTTGCTATAATTAAGAAAATCTCCAATCACAGGATAAATTGTATGAAATGGATGGAAGAAGTAAACAAGGAAGAAGGTCGCTACAACAACCTCCTCTCTTTTGATGATTACATGAATCTTTTTGAAAAAAACCCTCCAAAAGAGGTGAGACCAACAAATATTTATTTGCGGGACATGTTTGATTACTTTGGAACAAACTCAAATGGAAGCTTCAAGCTTTTCACCAAAGAACATGCAGATGCTCCGCCAGTTCATGGACAGGTTAAGACACAAAAAAAGATCTATCAGTTTCTCAGAAATTTTATGGAAGAAGGATTTAATAATAAATTCATTCTTCTCATAGGACCGAATGGTTCATCAAAATCAAGCCTTGTAAAAAAAATCATGCTTTCAACTGAGGATTATTCTGCAACCGATGAAGGTGCCTTGTTTTCATTCAGCTGGATATTCCCTATTGATCAATTTGTGAAGGGCTCTTTGGGTCTTTCAGGTGGGTCATCAGAAAGGCACGTCAATACTTATGCTTTTTTAGAAGATAAAGACATTAGTGCAATTATGACCTCTGAGCTAAAAGATCACCCACTTCTTCTTATTCCCATCAAAGCGCGCCAAAACTTGATTGACAACGCTTTTAAAAATGATCAGCACCGTTTAGGGGAAATAAAAAAATCGTACCTTTACAATGGAGATCTTTCACAAAGGAATCGGCTCATCTTTGATGCTCTTTTAAAAAACTACAAAGGTGATTATAAAGAAGTTTACAAACACATACGTGTAGAAAGAATGTTCATCAACCGTCGCTACTCCATAGGTGCAACAACAATTGAGCCACAACTGCATGTTGATGCTCATCTCCAACAAATTACGATGGACCGAAGACTTGCCTCATTACCACCAAGTCTTCAATCCTTGAATCTCTTTTCACTTTCTGGTGAAGTTGTACTGGCAAACAGAGGAATTTTAGAATTTTCAGATCTTCTCAAAAGGCCTTTAGATACTTTTAAGTATTTACTCATGACGATGGAATCCAAGACTATTAATCTTCAGGGAATACTAACAGAACTAGATATCTTTTTTATCGGCTCATCAAATGAGATTCACTTTGCGGGTTTTAAGCAGCATCCTGACTATAACTCCTTTAAGGGGCGCTTTAATTTTCTGAAAGTTCCCTACTTAATGAGCCATTTGGAAGAAGCGAAAATCTATCAAGAGCAAATTAGTAAACTCAAAGAACAAGCTTCATTTGAGCCACACGCTTTAACGGCTTTATGTCTTTGGTCAGTGATGACAAGGATGAGGGCCCCAATTAGTAAAAACTATCATGATGAAAAGTTAGGAAAGATTGCAGAGCAACTCTCTCCACTTGAGAAGTGCTTGCTCTACTCAAATACTGAGACACCCGAACATATAGACTCTGAATCAAAGCAAATACTCAAGATGGGCGCAGAGGATGTTGTAAGTGAATATGAAAATGATCAAATGTATGAAGGGAAATTTGGTATTTCGCCAAGGGAAGTTAAACAAATTATTTATGATCTAGCCTATAGTCATAGACATGTTACTTTTGTTGATGTGATTGAAAGTCTACGCACTCTAAATGAAAAAAAATCTGAGTATGATTTTTTAAACATTACTCATCAGGGTGATTACCACAACCCTAAAAAGTTCCTTGATCTGATTGAATCTCATAGTCTGGAGATATTAGATAATGAAGTGAGAGATTCACTTGGACTTATTGATGAAAGATCCTATGAGGACTATGTATCGAAGTACATTATGAGCATTAACGCTGTTATTAAGGGGGAAAAAGTTAAAAACACGGTGACCGGAAAATTTGAAGCTCCAGACTCCTATTTTATAAAAGAATTTGAATCAAATGTTCATATTAATGAAGCCCCAGAAAAATTTCGCTCAAATCTTATCGCCAGACTTGGTGCTTATGCTTTGGACAATAAGGGCAAACCGATTGTCTACGCAGATGTTTTTGAAGATTTAGTAGATTTATTGCAGGAATCATTCCGTAAAGAACAAAAGAAAATAATCGATAGGATTGGAAAAAATCTCTTGGTCTATCTTTCTGAAAAAAATGAGGGGAATCAAATTGGTCTTGAGACAAATGTCAAAGACCAAATCAATGGTTTGATAAAAACTCTGCAAGAAAAATATCATTATTCTGAAAATGGCGCGATTGCAAGTCTTCAATATTTACTTAAAATGCGGTATGACACTCACAAATGAGTGAAGTAGAAAAATCTTTCAGCACAGAAAAATATGTTGTCACCTATCCTGTTCATCTTGAGCAGGATGGCTGGCGCCTTGATCAATTTGTCCAGAAATGCATGCCCACACTTTCTAGGCAGTACTTAAAAAAGAAAATTGAAAAAGGTGAAGTAGAGATTTCTGGTCGAAGGTCCCCTCACAAATCAAGTGTCAAAGTTCATTATGGTGAAAAAGTTACTATCACAACCCATAATGATGGGGTCATTGAAGAAGAATATTGGCATGGTGAACCGGTACCTAAAGATCAAAAGCCCGGCATCGTTTTTGAGGATGAAGAACTGCTTGTTATTAATAAGCCCCCCTTCATGATCACTCACCCTGCTGGTAAAAATCTCTTCTATTGTGCTACGGTATTTTTTGAAACAATTTATAAAAAAACAATCCATTCCATTCATCGGATTGATAGGGAAACCTCAGGACTTCTCTTATTGGGAAAAAATCCTAAAGTGTCTCAACGAGTCTCTCTTCTCTTTGAGGAAGACAAAGTACGAAAGTGTTATTTTTTTATCGCTCATAAAAAAGAAGGGGCCAGAAGTTTTCCTTTCACCGCCAAAGAGCGCATGGATCGTGAAGAAGGGAAAATTCCTCGTGGGATGATGTCTGTTTGGCCTGAAGACTCGGATTTGGGCAAAGAGTCTGAAACATATTTTGAACTCATTTTAGAAAAAGAAAACTATGTTCTAGCGATGGCCTTTCCTCTGACTGGAAGACAACATCAAATCAGGGTGCATGCGGCTACCAATGGCTATCCGCTTCTAGGGGATAAGCTCTATAACGGAGATCCGGGAATTTTCATCCGTTTTAAGGACCATGTTCCAACTCCAGAAGATCATGAAATTATGGAGATTCCGCGCCATGCATTGCATGCAACGGCCCTCAAGCTAACTTATCCAAAAGACAAATCAACTTATTTTATTGCACCTCTTCCTGAAGACTTGGCCCAATGGCTCAAGAGCAAACTTCATCTAGAAAGGGATGAAGTTGAAAGACTAATTAAATTAAAAATAGAGCAATTTCTCTCCTAAAGTTGACCGAAAATACCTCTCAATGCTAGATAAGTTTCATGAATGAAAACAATGATTTTATCTCGACTGAATTTACCACTGAAGAAATTGATACGTGCCTAAAAGTTCTTCAAAGTTTTGCTGAAAAAAGTGAACAACTAACTTTGTTAACTCATGAACAAAGAGTGGCCATGTTTAAGGCCTCAGGTGCCATTTCAAGACCTGATCGCGAAGAAGCCAAAAAACGCCAAAAGGATGTTAAAAAGCTTCGTAAGCAAAATGAGAAATTGGCCAATCGAAGTGCCAGAAGATTAACTGGAATTCGCACCGCCCGAGAAAATACTGTTTTCACAGCACCTCTACAAATCGAATTCACTCCTGCTCATGAAGAGACTCGTGAGTATGCGACTCCCCATGATTGCTATGTGTGTAGAGAAAAATTTACTAAGATTCATCACTTCTACGATACCATGTGCCCGAAGTGTGCAGACTTCAATTATGCTAAAAGATTTCAGACTGCAGATCTCACTGGTCAAGTCGCGCTTATTACTGGCTCACGTTTAAAAATTGGCTATCATGCCACACTCATGCTTTTGCGTGCGGGAGCCACAGTTATCGCCACCACTCGTTTTCCTGTTGATTCAGCTCTTCGCTACAGCAAAGAGAGTGACTATAATGTTTGGAAAGACCGTCTTCGTATTTATGGTCTTGATCTGAGACATACACCAAGTGTGGAAATTTTCTGTCGCTACATTGAACATAAATATGAGCGCTTAGATATTCTTATCAATAATGCTGCTCAGACTGTTCGCAGACCATCTGGCTTTTATGCCCACTTAATGGAAAATGAAAACAAGGCAACTTCAGATTTACCACCAGAAGCGGCTCATCTTCTGAATGAGCATCAATACTGCATAAGTAAATTGCAACCACTGGCCATCGGAGATAATAAAAATATACCAGTCGCTTGGAATGATAAGGCTCCAGGAATTGGTCTCAGGGCCTCAGCTCAACTTTCACAAATTCCTTACGGCTTTGATAATTCACTTGTAGTCGAAGAGGTTTTCCCTGTTGGTAAATTGGATGCTGATCTTCAACAAGTTGATCTTAGAAAAACAAATAGCTGGCGTCAGCGTTTGGGTGAAGTTCACACTGTGGAGATGCTTGAAGTTCAACTTGTAAATGCAGTGGCCCCATTTGTTCTGTGTAATGAACTCATTGCACTCATGAGAAAAGACTATACTGGCAAAAAACATATTGTGAACGTGACTGCGATGGAAGGAAAATTCCACCGCTTTTATAAAGAAGATCGTCATCCGCATACGAATATGGCCAAAGCCGCCCTCAATATGATGACCCATACTGCAGCCACAGACTTTGCCAAAGATGGTATTTATATAAATGCTGTTGATACGGGTTGGGTAACAGATGAGGATCCGGCAGAGCTTTCTGAAAGAAAGCAGCAACTCCACGACTTCCAACCCCCACTTGATATTGTTGATGGTGCGGCCCGAGTGATTGATCCTCTTTTTGACGGAATCAACACAGGCAAGCACTGGAGTGGCAAATTTCTCAAGGATTATTTCCCGATAGACTGGTAAGAGATATCTTTTCTTTTAATCGGAGTACCGTCATGCTGAAGTTCATTTTCTTATTTGTCGTACTTTCCTGCAATCGTGAAACTGTTCACCCAACAAAGGGTGAAGTGGTTGAAGCCGTCTATGGACTTGGGACGATTAAATCGGAAAATAATTACGATGCTAAAGCGGCGATCCTGTCTTCAGTCAAAGAATTTTATGTGACTGAAGGCCAGGAAGTGACCAAAGGGCAAAAACTTTTTCTCACAGATCAAGGCTCAATCTACAAAGCTCCCTTTTCTGGAAAGATCACGGACATTCCTGTGCCCGTAAGCGAAAATCTTTTTCCTCAAACAGTCATTCTTAGTTTGGTTGATTTAAATAATCTCTACTTGGAAGTTTCACTAGAGCAACAAGGTGCGATGAAGTTGTCCAAAGGCGTGAAGGCAGAAATCAGTTTTGAATTCTTTAGAAATAAAAAGATCATGGGAAGCATTTCAACAATCTATCCAAAAAATGATCAATTTATTGCAAGAGTTTTTGTTCAAGATTGGCCAAAAGGAATACTTCCTGGGATGTCCGCAGATGTTGCCTTTGAAGTGGCGAGGAAAAATAATGTGACCCTCATTCCGGTCAAGGCCATTGCTAACGGCCACATTGTCATAAAAAGAAATAAAAAGAAACTGAAAGTCGCAGTTCAAATTGGTCTCATTGACCAAGAGAAAGCGGAGGTCGTCTCTCCGGAACTATCTACTGAAGATGAAGTCATTCTTCCATGATGTTTTTAAGTTTGCGCCACTTGTTGGCGCGCAAAAAACAAAGCTTTCTTATCCTTCTCGGTATCATTATTGGAACCGCTGCCTATGTCGCTATCTCTGGCATGATGCTTGGTTTTCAGACCTACATTCTCGAGCAACTTGTTAACAATGAAGCCCATATCAGAGTCTCTGCAAGGGAAGACATT
>CANHJD010000072.1 GCA_947461145.1 Bacteriovoracaceae bacterium | reverse complement strand
CATACGGTGCCTCTCCGTTGATCATTCTTCCAGTACTGTTTGGATCTGTTATTGGTTCAAAATTAATGCTGCTTTTTGCATCAGTCGTAGGGATTTTTTATCTGAAGAAAATTATAGATATCATTGATGTTGAAAAGATTATTAAGGCTCCTTACCTTTTGATATTATCTTTTTTGTGTGGAAATTATTTTCTTTTTCATTTTTCAGAAGGCCATCTAAGTTTTTCGTCAACTTTTTTTGCATTTCCTTTGTTTTATCTTTGTTTAAAAACGGTATTTAACCAAAAAATTGAAAACAAGGAGTTGTTACTAAATACAATTTATCTTTTTTTAATTTTTTCTGGAGGTTTTTATCAACCTCTCATTTATTTCTTACTACCACTTTCAATTATTTTTTTGATTTACCTTGTTTTTACTTTTAAAAAACTTGAGTATAAAAAAAATATTCTGAAGCTACTAGCATCCTCGTCAATCGCAATTATATTTTCGCTCTACAGGATTCTTCCCGTTTTAGACTATCAAAAGGAGTATCCGCGAACCTTAAAGGTAGAGGAGTGGAACAACCTATTTGATCAATTTATGTTTTTTATCACCCCTATCTACAATAAGCGCTTCTTTATACCTTTCAGGGTTCCTTATTATTCTGCGGGTGAGGATAGCTTTTTTGGTGGGATTACAATTGCATTTTTCTTGCTTCTATTTTTTTACACAAAAAGAATCAAAATTTATTTTAAAGATTTAACAAATTTGAAAAAGTTTTCAATTATATCCATCTCTATGGGATTATTATTAGCATCGGGAAATAAGTATCCCTTTATGCCTTTTGCTATTTTAACGAAACAATTCAGTGGCGCCATCAGGGTCGCAAGCCGTTTTAACTTTCTCACTTACCTCGGAATATTTTTGTTAATGATTGATTTATTGAGATCACAAATCTTGTCACCTGCCGTTAAAAAAGGAATTTCCGTAATTATTTTTTTAACTACTTTGACGTGTTTTTTTCAGCATTACACTTATAGCCAGGTTCTAGCGAGCATTAACTACTTCATGTATATTTCAAAAATTTCAGGTAATTATGAAAATAAAATGCAGTATGTTTTTATGTCAAAACCAGCAGATAATATCAAAAGTTATATGTTCCCACCCGTAATGTTTGGGTTTTCGGTACCGAATTGTTATCAGCCAATGAATAGAGCAACTTTTTTAACAGGTCCCATGTTCAGACGAGATGTTCCAGAGTTTGAGTGGCACTTTATGCAAACAGAAAATGAAGATCAGACGTCAGAGTGCTTGAAGAATAGTTATTTTACTCAGTCCACAATCAATATCGATTCTTCTTGCAGGCCTAAATCACGCATTCATTTAAATTTCATAAATGATGAGCACATAAGGAAATTTAAAATTTCGACCACTTCTAAGGGATACTATCTTCCATGATGAATACAAATAAGCTGCCATATCTTGCATCTGCTTTCGTTTTGCTACTAATTGGTATCTTATACTTTGTTTGCGCTCCCACTACCGTTCAGTATGGAGACACTGGTGAATTAGTTACGAATTCATATTTTCTGAGGGTTTCTCATCCTCCAGGCTATCCATTGTGGACACTCTTATACCATCTCCCTGTTCGCTACTTAAGCTTTTCGACTCCTTTTCATATTGCCTCCATCGTCACCATATTAATAAGTTTAGCTTGGCTGGGGATACTTGCATTCAAGTTTAAAAATGAGGAGAGTTTAGCTCTCATTGGTGTTGTAGCAACTAATATTGTTTTCTGGCGTTATTCTGTTCTGCCAGACGTGTTTAGTTTACACATGTTTTTTTTAACAATTGTCTTTCTTGGCTTCCTTAAGCCTGAATTGCTTTCAAGGCCCTGGTTTATTTTTCTCACTTCATTATGTGTTGCTCATCATCACACTATTCTTTTTGTTTTCCCAATGTATATCTATGCCTTTATCCAGGGCCATATAAAGAGGAATCTTTTCTATTCTGTGCTTTTTGGTTGTTTATCCTTCTCGCTTTATTTCACACTAATGTATTTTCATCCCTACAATCTTGGATCATGGGGAATAGTCGAAAATGCAAAAGATGTGATTAATCATTTTTTGAGAAAAGATTACGGTACTTTTAATCTTCATACCCAGGGCAATAATGACCTTAGCTGGATAAGACTTTTTCTAATGGTTATGCTAACTGATTTTTGGTCTGTTCTACTTGCTTTGGCTTATATGTTGGTTAGGTTTTGGAAAGACCTCAGACCTTACCGATCCAAGCTAGTTATTATTAGTCTCTGTCTTTTTTTCTATTTTTTGATCTTTTATTTTACAGGCGTCATGTCCATGAATAAATTTGGGGAGTCTGTCTTTGAAAGATTTCTCATGCAACCTTTTTTGCTTCTGGCATTTCTTTTGCTCGTTTTAATTAACGTGGCCAGGCTTAAGCTTCCTCGCATCCTTTTATTATGTTTACTTGTTAATACGGGCACTAATCTAATGCAAAATTTTTCTGTGAATGATTATTCCAAAAACACGGTTGTTGAGGATTTTTTAACGAATAATTTTAGAATTATTCCTAATAATAGTGTGTATTATACAGTAGGCGATACTTGGGGTTTTTCAACTTATTATATTCATGAAGTTCTCAAGGTACGACCTGATGTGCTTTTCTTCTTCAATAATCTAAGTTTTGGCTGGACTCTTCCAAAAGTCGCTGCGACATTTCCCGATGCTTTTCCTGTTTGGAAAACTACCATGCTTGATTCACTAAACTTCGAGAAATATTCATTTTATACAAATCAGCAACCAGGCCAGATCCCGGAATATCTTCAATTAAGCTATCATGGAATCCTATTCAAACTTTCAAAGTCTGATACTCGAAGGCCTGAAAAAAAATATGAATGTGATTTAGGGGATAAGTATTCCTGGAGGTTCCGGCCGAAGCTTGAAGATTTGCAGAAGGTTGAATTTTCAAGAGTGTTTGATCTAATGTATGCCGATTGTAATTTAATCAAGGGAAAACAGTTTCTGGCTGGAAAGAAATATGATCTCGCCGCTGCAGAATTCTTAAAAGCTGTAAAACTTTCACCCCTATCTACCGTTTATCAAGAGCGCCTTTGTGCCACTTATAAGCTTTTAGAAGATCCACTATACACTGAATGCGAGAGGCGACTTGATGAACTCATCATGGGTTCTAGCCAACAATATTATCTTTATGAATTTTAAGACTAAATTGGTCGGGTTATTTGCGACTTTGTCATGAAGCACTAAATGCTTGATACTCCATAAATCGTCTGCCTATAATTAACTTAGTTTTTCTTTATTTACAAAGGCACGGAAGACTTTGGCAGCATCACTTAAAGAGCAGATTGATGACCTATTAGCAAAACTGAGTCCCGGTGGGATCTTTGGTATTGATATTGGCTCCCACAGTATTAAGGTCTGCGAAGTCAGTGGAACTCCAGGTAAATTTAGAGTTGAAAAATTCGGTAGTTTTGTTCTTTCTGAAGCATCAATCATTGAGGATCAGTTTCAAAAACCATCAGAAATAGTGGAAGGTATTTTAGAGGCCATGAATAGGGCAGGCATTAAATCTAAGGTCGCCTGCATAGGCCTTTATGGGCCTAATACAATGACAAAGCGTCTCAATGTTCCAGAGGGAACAAAAGAGGAAATAGAGGATCATATTCTCTGGGAAGCCGAGCAATATATTACGTTTGGTGCTGAAGAGTCACAACTATCTTTTCACATTATTGGTGACAATGAAGGTGGCGGTAAAGATGCTCTAGTTGCAGCTGCTCGAAATGAGCTCATAGAAAATTACACTAATGTTTTATCTGAAGGAAAAATTAGTGCAAAAATTGTTGACCTTAATGTGCTCGCTCTCTCAAATCTTTTTGAAGAAGTTCATAAATCAGATATTGAAGAATTATCTCAAGGAACGCTTATCATAGATAGTGGCGCCCAAAGTACAAAGCTGATAATATTCAAGCGGGGCGGCCCAATTTTTACAAAAGAGCTGCTGATTGGTGGAAGTTTAATTACTGAAGAAATTCAACGCCAAATGGGTGTTAGTTACGAGGAAGCAGAAGATCTAAAAGTTACCACCGACGAAAATGGAAATCTTCCCCAAGAAATTTTAAATATCATTAATACGCAACTTGATCAGCAGGCCGCTGAGATAAGAAAAAATGTTAACTTCTATGTTACTCAAGGCAGTGCTGAAAAAGTTGAACACTGCTATGTAACTGGTGGAAACTCTCTTTGCCCTGGCTTCATTGAAAAAGTATCAGCCTCAATTGGTCTTGAAGCATTTACCTTGGATATTTTTAAAAAAATCAAAATTGATGATCGAAAAGCCTCAAACGGTTTAGACCAACTCGCCGCTGTATCTGCAGTTGCGATTGGTTTAGCGATGAGGAAAATTAATTAATTATGATTAAGATTAACTTATCAAATGCACAGAAACAGGTCGATATCTCCAATGTTGGTGGATTTGACCTAACCAAGCTTAAATTTAAAGCCGTTGCACTTGCAATTGTTCTCATTTATGTTCCAGATTTATTTATTGTGCCGATGTGGGAAAAAGATTTTACAACGAAAAATGTGGAGTTTGAACAAGTTCAGGGTGAGTTAAGATCCTTGAAAAGGAAAGTTTCACAGTCAGCTGTGTTAGAGAGGCAAATTAGAGAACTTGAGGCCCAGGAAAATATTTTAAAAAAGAAGCTACTTGCTGTTAAACAGGCCATCTCCCAAAAACGAGATCCAACAAACTTACTTCTTTATATTGCCAAAAATATTCCTCAGGACTTGTGGCTTCAGGAGCTGATCATTGATAATGATAAGATGATTGTGAAGGGTGAAGCCCTAAATTATCCAAGTGTTGGTACGTTTACAGATAATTTAAGATCTTCAATCTTCATTAAAGATGCGAGCATCAAGGAAACAACTAGTAAAGTAAGAGAATCTGATAAAAAAAGAATCGAAGCCTTTGAAATACATTTTGTTATTGCGAGGCTTGATTAATGAAAGACCTGATTAATAAATTCATTTCCTCCTTACATATTTTTATCTTTCTTTACGGGGCTTATACTACTTGGATCATCTATGATGAGCACTTGGTAAGGATGACTGATTTAGAATCTCAGTTTCCTAGTGTTCAAGAGGAAATCACTAAAACTAAGAAAAAAGTAAAGTTAATTCAAGAGTTTAAAAAGAAAACAGATGAATCAAAAATACGGGTTGAGGAAGTCGCAAAAAATATTGAAGCAGCCCAGAGACAACTTCCTCCTGAAATTAATGACAGTCAAATCCTTGGATATTTCAATCAAGAGATTGGCTCACTAAATATAAAAGATCCAAATTCCAAGCCTGGAATCGAAAAGGCCGGTACTTATTTTATATCAAAAGAATATATAGTAACAGTGAATGGCACCTTTCTTCAGCTCCTGATCTTTTTTGAGCGATTGGCCAGTTCTGATAGGATCTATAATGTAAAAAGCCTGAAGCTTGTTAATAATCAATCCGGACAACGTGGTCGATTCCAGATGATTTCTGGAGAGTTTATTATCGAAGCTTTCAGATATAACCCAGATTTCAAAGTAGATAGAGGATTTGAAAATGTCGAAACTGCTGCTGAATAAGGTTATGGTTATCGTATTGTCCTACATAGTCACCATAGGGGCAATTGCAGCCCCTGCCGACCCTTTGAGTAATTTTTTTAGGAATAAGACAAAAATTGATAAACCATTCGATTTGAGGGATCCATTTAAAGCACCACAAACAAAAGCAGAAAAGGCGAAACCTGGAGCTTTCTTTTCTGAAAGTAAAGGCCAGTATAGCAATATTGTGGAAGAAAAGGTTAAGAGTATGGATGCCATTAAATTAGTTGGCGTTCTGATCGGTAAAGAAAGAAGAGCACTCGTCTCCTCCGAAGGTGGTAAGTCTATTATAATTTTGAAAGAAGGGATGAAGATAGGGGAAGATGGGGCAGAGTTGAAAGCGATTCTCCCTGGAGGAATCATATTAGTTGAGAAAATTGTTAATGTATATGGACAGGAAGAATATTTAGAAACAGTTATACCCATTTCGAAATAACCTCTTTACAATTGAGTTATAAGCTCATCTTAAGGAAGAGAAAAGCATGAAGAAAGGATTTTTTCTATTAGGCCTCGTCTTAACATCTTCGGTCTTTGCCCAAGAGATTAAAAACGTAAATTTTATCCAAGAGGGTGAAGTCAGTAAGCTTGTTATCGAGGTTGATAAAGATGTTTACGCGGAACGATTCCACGTTGCAGAGGATAAACAGATCATTCTTGATTTAAAGAATGTAAAAGTGTTACCTAAGCTCCTGAGAGGAATCGATACTTCAGAGTTCCCTGGAAGTGCAGTTTATATTTCTGGCTATAAAAAGCCAGGTTCTACTAATGATATTCGATTCGCGATTCAACTAAGAGACAATGTACGCTCTGTTCTAGAGTCTAAAGATAATAAAATTATTCTCAATATTGAAAATCGTTTTGGAGTCTTTTCACAAAATAAAGCGCGAGCTGGAGAATCCACTGCACAAAAAGTTGCACAAAGCGAAGATGCGATTAGTTTAAATATTCCTAAATCCAACAGTCTCGAAGACATTCTTGAGAACTTAACTCTTTCAGGTCCAAAGAAATATATTGGGAAAAGAATTTCTATCAACGTGAAAGAAATCCCTGTGCCAGAACTTTTAAATATGATCGCTGATACTTCTGGATTCAATATCATAATTGACCAGGAAATTGCGAAGATGCCCCCTTTGACTCTCACGCTGACAAATGTTCCTTGGGATCAAGCTCTTGATACCATTATGAATCTCTCTAAGTTAGTCGCTCAAAAAAATGCCAATATTTTAATAATGAAAACTTTGGCCATGGCCTCAAGAGAAAAAGAAGAAGAACTTAGAGCTGCGCAACTACGCCAAGGCTTAGAACCATTAGTGACAAGAGTCTTCTTGATTAACTACGCGACTTTGGCCGACATCTCAAAAATTATTAAAGATTATCTGACTCCACAACGTTCTACGATGCAGATTGATGAGAGAACAAATAGTTTGATCGTCAAAGATACGGTAGATTCTATTGAGAGAGTTAAAAAAATCATTGAAACTTTAGATACCCAGACTCCCCAAATTCTGATCGAAGCCAAAATTGTTGAAGCTAACGAAGATTATTCAAAAGAAATAGGTCTTCAGCGCGGTATTCGTTTTGGATATGATCCTGTAACGCCAAATTTGGAAAGTATCGGGCCCGGTTTTTCCTTCAGCTCTGCGGGAGGCCCTGCACTAGGAGCAACAATAGGTGTTTATAAAAAACTTGTTAATCTAGATTTTAACTTGCAGTTACTTGAGTCTGAATCAAAAGGTCGAGTTATTTCAACTCCTCGAATTGTGACTCAAAATAAAAAAGCCGCAACCATTACAAGCAGTTCCCAAACAAGTTTTAGAATTCAAGCTGTCCAAACTGGGTCAATTGCACCTGTTGCAACTTTCCAAAATATTGCAGCTGATTTGAACTTACAAGTCACACCTCAAGTAACTAATGATGGTGCTGTTTCCATGCAAATTATGCTCTCAAAAGCTTCTTTTGGTGACAGGCCTAGTGCTGATGCTCCTCCTAACATGAACAGAAGAAATATAACCACAAGTGTTTTAGTTGATAATGGATCAACTGTAGTTATCGGTGGTGTTTATGAAACTAATACTCTTGAATCAACTAGTGGGATTCCATTTTTAAAAGATCTTCCTCTTGTTGGTTGGCTTTTCAAAACGCCAAACGTGACAAAAATAAAGAAAAATGAACTTATCATTTTTATTACTCCTAGAATTATGAATCAGGAAGAAGCTGGCTTTTCAGAAAGACAAACCGCCAAGTCGGCAGTGAGCTCTAACCCGATCTAGGTAGGACAATAGTGCTAGGTAGAAAGAACCAATCAGCAGTTTTGGCAAAATACTTTGCCATGTACAAGAAAAATCCTCGCTCGAAGGTCTTTGCCCCACTTGCTGAGTCCTTTAGAAAATTGGGAATGTTAGATGATGCCTTTAAAATTCTAAAAGAAGGAATTCGTCATCATCCAAACTACACACTGGGATATATTGTCTTAGGTAATTGCTATTTCGATCTTGGCAAATTTGAACTCACATATAATACCTTAAGACCCATCGTTACTCAAAACGCTGATAATGTTTCACTTCAAAAAATATTTGCTCTGTCTTGTATGAACCTAGGGCATCTTGAAGAAGCCCTAGACACTTACAAGTACCTACTTTTTATGAATCCCCGGGATAAATTTTTTATCGATCAGGTCAAAAAACTTGAAGATGATTTAATGGTTGGGCATAAAAAGCTAACACTTGATCAGCTAATTAAGTCCCCAGATATGGAGAATTACCCAGCTTCAGTTACTTTAGATGATGATTGGGTTCAGGTTGATTTCAATAATAATAACAATACGAGTCCTCAAATAGCCCCAATTTCATCTCAAGATAATTGGGTCATGGAAAAGCCTGGACTTGCCAGTCATCCAATCCTAAATGAAGATAAGATTCCAGCAAGAAGTTTAGAGGATGATTTCTATGCGGATGAATTTGAAGATGAGGGCAGTGTTGAGGACGCAACTTTGTCTCATTCTGGACATGAAATCCCAATTGTATCTCACACATTGATTGATCTGTACTGTGCTCAACAATATTATGAAAAAGCGATAGAGCTTCTTGAAAAAATAATTGAGTTAAATCCTGATGATGTTCCTTCTAGAAGCAAGCTTGAACATGTTATTCAGTTAAAGGCGAAGAGCACTCCAAAACTCCAAGTCGTATCAGAGCAAGATGGTCATGAAGAGCTTATTTCAATTATTGAAAATCAGGTTAAGGCAAAATCACCTAAAGAAATTAAACTCCAAGAAGTTTACGATCATTTTCTAAGTGCCCTAAAAGAGCGATCTCAATCATACCGGTAAAAAAATGAAAAAAATTTTGATCATTAATGGTCCCAATTTAAATATGTTGGGTAAAAGAGAACCTGATATTTATGGAGCTGACTCGCTTTTAGATATTATTAGCTACACCGAGAGTAGGGTTTCAAGTAAAGTCCATTTGGAATGGTACCAATCTAATATCGAAGGAGAGATAGTCGGTAAAATACAAACTGCCCATGAGGGGCCCTATGACGCTGTTGTTATCAATCCAGGTGGATATGCTCACACCAGTGTTGCTATCCATGACGCTATGAAAATCCTTAAAATTCCAGTAATTGAAGTTCATTTAAGCCAGATTTATAAGAGAGAAGAGTTCCGTCATACATTATTGACGGCAAAAGCCGCTACGGCCATAATGGGCGGATTCGGAAAAGAGACATATTACCTCGCGATCTATTCGCAGCTCCATTAAAGGAACATATCTATGTACCAAACAACAGATTTCAGAAAAGGTCTAAAAATTGAGATTGAAGGGAAACCTTGGATCATTGTGGACTTCCAACATGTTAATCCAGGTAAAGGTTCTGCATTCGTAAGGACTCGCATCAGAAATCTTGAAACAAACCAAACAATTGAAAGAACCTTCAAAGCTGGTGTTGAGACTGTTGGAAAACCAGATATGGAAGAAAAAGAAATGGAATATAACTATTCAGACGTTGATGGTTATAATTTCATGGACCAAACAACATTCGAAATGGTTCACCTCACTCATGATCAGGTTGGTGATAATAAGTATTACCTACAAGAGAATATCAAGGTCTATATACTTTATTACAACGGCCGTCCTATCTCTATCGAGCTTCCAAATTTCATCAATCTAAAAGTGGTAGAAACAGATCCTGGCATGAAAGGTGATACTGCCTCAGGCGGTAGTAAGAAAGCAATTCTAGAAACTGGTCTTCAGGTAAACGTCCCTCTTTTTATAAAAGAAGGTGAAGTTTTAAAAATTGATACCCGTACTGGTGAATACATAGAGAGAGCTAAGGTTTAATACATGAATTTAGAAACACTAAAGCAAATTGTAAAAGTTGCCAAAGATGAAGGCGTAGCAGAACTTAAAGTTGATGCAAAAGATTTTAAAGTAGAGGTGCGTTTTTCTACTGGAGTTGTTGCTCCCGTTCATCAAGCTCATCCCGTAGTCCATGCAACTCCTCAAGTTGCAGCGGTGACTCCTAAGCCTCAAGCGACAGATGCAAAATATCACATCATTACTTCACCATTTGTGGGAACATTTTATGCTTCGCCAGCACCTACAAAACCTGCCTACGTAAAAGTGGGGGACAAGGTAAAGACTGGGCAGGCACTATGTGTTCTAGAAGCGATGAAAATTATGAACGAAATTGATGCAGATATAAACGGCGAAATCGTAGAGATTTGCGTTGAAAATGAAAGTCTCGTTGAATTCGGTCAACCACTTTTTAAAATTAAGCCATCATAATGAAACCAGTTGCAAAGAAATTTAAAAAAGTACTCATTGCTAACAGAGGTGAAATTGCTATTCGTGTGATTCGAAGCTGTAAAGAGCTTGGAATTGAAACAGTTGCCGTTCACTCCACTGCTGACGAGAATTCTTTGCATGTAAAAATGGCTGATGAGTCGGTTTGTATTGGACCTGCTAAATCAACCTTATCTTACTTAAATGTTCCTCAAATATTATCTGCTGCTGATATTACCGGTGCAGATGCAATTCACCCTGGTTATGGTTTTCTCTCAGAAAATGATGAATTTGCAGAATTGTGTTCTAAATGGGGACTAACATTTATTGGCCCAAGTGTGAATTGTATTCAGGCCATGGGTGACAAAATTGAATCAAAAATCACAGCGAAAAAAGCGAAGGTTCCAACTTTGGAGCCAATTTATGTCAAAGAAACATCCGAAGCCGATATTAAAAGTTCTGTTGAAAAAATGGGCTTTCCCGTACTGATAAAGGCTTCCGCCGGTGGTGGTGGTCGTGGGATGAAGAGAATAGAAAACTTTGAAGAATTGTGGCCAGCTCTTACTAGACTTCAGGAAGAAGCAAAAGCAGCCTTTGGTGATGGCACATTATTTATTGAGAAATATATTGAGAATCCACGCCATATTGAGGTTCAAATACTCGCCGATAGTCATGGAAATGTGATTCATTTGGGTGAGAGGGATTGCACAATACAAAGACGATTTCAAAAAATACTTGAAGAAGCCCCTTCCCCGGTATTGACCCCAAAAGTCAGGGAAGAAATTTGTGAAGCTGCAGTTAGATTGGCAAAATTTGTTGATTATGACTCAGTTGGAACAGTTGAGTTTCTTTATGATCAAGATACACAGAAATTTTATTTCATGGAAATGAACACCCGAATTCAGGTTGAACACCCTGTAACCGAAGGCAGGACTGGTGTTGATCTTATTAGCGAGCAAATCCGTCATGCTCAAGGTGAAGTAAACAGATTTAAGCAGTCAGACATTATTTTTAGAAACCACGTAATAGAATTTAGAATAAATGCAGAAGATCCAAAAACGGGGCTTCCTTCACCTGGGTATATTACTCATTATCATAGACCAGGTGGAATAGGTGTTCGTACAGATGACTACATCTATACTGGATATACTGTACCACCTTACTATGACTCTATGGTTTCAAAAATTATTGTTCAGGCCGATAATCGCTCAAATTGCATAACAAGGGCCAAAAGAGTTTTAAATGAAACTGTGGTTAGCGGTATTCAAACTAACATAGACCTTCATAAGCAAATTTTGGACGATTTAGACTTTGTAGAAAGTAACTTTTCAACCAATTATTTATCCAAAAAACTCATTTAAAAGTATAATAAAATTAAGAGTTTAATGTGCCACAGGAAGGGGCATGGTGGATAGTATTCTAAGAATTCAACAATTAATGGCCGAGTCCAGATTTGTTGAAGCTCAAAATGAAGCTGAAATACAACTAAATCTAATTAAGGGTTCTGAAACAATAGAGCTCATCGAGATCTATTTCCAAACCCTAGAAGCTCAGGGAAAACAACTGTCAGCTGAATTACTCCTTGTACTAATTGAAAAGTGCCTTCCTGATAAAATTCAAAAGGCAAGAACTTGGTTGGAGCGATTAGACAAAATAAATCATAAAAATAAACAGAAAATACTTTTAATAAAAATACAAATTGCTGAGTCATTGGGTAAAACAGAAGCTTTATACCAATTGGTATCTGAATATCAGGTTAATTGTTATGAAAATAATTATCCAGTAGTAAACGAGTATGTAGAGAAAATTTCAAAAAAATATTTTTCAGATGATTTTCAAATAACACTTCAAAAACTAGCACTGACATTATTACGCCTAGATTTAAAAGAAGCAGATGTCATATGCAAAAATTTGATTTTATCATGTTTTGAGAAAGCAAACTCTCGAGGTAAGACAGATCGTTTGCAAAGCATCGCTGATGTCTTGAGTGGCGTCGAAAGAATTTACCACCTCGATTTGTACAGGACATTTTGTTTGATAATGGCGAAAGGAATTCAAGAAAAGAAAGATCTTAAAAAAGTAATAGAATTAGTGATTTATTTTGAAGATATAAGACTTCAGGCAATTATCCTCTCCTTCTTTAAGGAGAAGGGCATGGATCAAATTGCAGAAATTTATGCACTTGAAGTTAGTAAAAATAAAGACTTCAATTTCCTATACTTTGAAAAATATTTTCCAAACTGCAAACAGTACTTCTTGAAAACAAAAAAGAATGAAGAGTTAATAAAAAAAGAAGAAATTAAAATAGATTTAAAATTAACTGAAGAAATACCAAAGATCATTTTTGAAAATATTGAAAATGAAATAAGCAACGAGGAGTTGGTCCTTGTAAGCGTACTTAAATATAATAATTTAACAGCAAATGAATTGGTTGAACTTGCTGTGAGCTTCTTACAGTCAGATTACTATATGGCAGGTCTCAAGGCTGCTGATCTTGCAAATAATTTGGCTACAGAAAATAAAATGAAATTAAAGGCAACTTATCTGCAAATTAGCTGCTTATTGAAACTGGGAGATAATAGAGCCGTTTTGGATAGATCTATTGAAGCCCTGAAGATTTCAGAAACAGAAAATGATTTTCTTTCTTTCTTGTATTGTCGTGCGGAAGCCCTTATTAAGTTATATCACACGAAGGAAGCAAAATCAGTTCT
>CANHJD010000071.1 GCA_947461145.1 Bacteriovoracaceae bacterium | reverse complement strand
GACTCTAAATCTATTTCAAAAAAACCAATCGTTCCTTGGGTTGGAGAATCAGGACAGACTCTTAGGCCCATTCTTAGAATGGTTTTATTGTTCTTGTCTTTTACCATCCAAAAAATTGATCCATGATTGAGTCCCCAAAATAGAAGTCTTTTGGTTTGCTCTTGAGACATAATACCGGTATTAAAAGGCGCTTTTCTCACTTTGAAGGCAAAACTAGCAAATTCCTCTATAGAGGCTTGATCTGCCGGGCCTTTTATTGAAATAATGCTAAATTCACTCATACTTAATCATCTAAAATTTTGATTTCGCCTTTTGAAGCATCCATGCGCACCCGCATGCCAGTTTTTAATTTTTTCATCAGCCCTCCATGAACTCCAACGATTGTTGGAATCCCTAACTCTCTGGCGACAACGGCAGAGTGTGAAAGTAGACTGCCTCTTTCAATCAAAAGTCCCGAAGTTGATGGAAATAGTGGGACCCAGCCTGGATCAGTTCTTTCCGAAACCATGATTTCACCATTTAATCCCTCGGCGTCCTGTGATTCTCGAACAACTCGGACAATTCCTTCAACAATGCCTGGTGAACAGGGTGTTCCAATCAAGGTATTGGGATCATCTGATTTTGGAGCTTCGTCGGCCAGAAGATCTTGTTCGGCAATAATCTGGGTGTAATTAAGGTTCACACCAACTGTACCTTGGGTATAGAAGCGATCTGGTGGTTGAGGTGTTTTTCTAAATTCATCAAATTGTTTTTTTCTCAGACGCGCTAGTTCTTTGAAGTCCACTTCTAAGGAGCGTCCCTCTTGATATGCAACAAGCTCATCGATTGTGATATAAAAAATATCCATTGGATGATCGATGAGTTTTAATTCAAAAAATTTATGCCCCATTGCTTTAAAAATTCTTCTGACAATTCCAAAAATGTTTGTTCTGAGAAGTCTCAGGTCTTCACGGTCTTTTACTGCTGACCTTGCTTTTCTCATTACCCAATTATAAAACCAGCGCTTCGGTCCCCAAATATTGTCTTTTACAACCTGCTCGGCTTTTTTTACATTCTCCTGTTCTCGCAGAATAATTTCATCCACAGAGGTATTTTTCATCCTGACAAAACTAATAATCGCTTCAAGAGCAAACGTAGGGTCTTCATGAAGATCAATTGATTCAAGCTTTAGTTCATTGATGCATCGAAATCCATAGGCATCAATAAATTTCATGAAGTCGGCGTAGATCTCAGGGGCCTTCCCAGAATTTAGCTCTTTTAGGATGACTGATGAAGGTGTTGAAATAAACCAAGTTCTAAGAGATTCATCACCTTCATCAATTTTCTTCGCAATTCTCATGAGTATTCGAGTGGGTTCCGTACTCGGTAGGTCTCCCTGACCTGTGAGTAGATCGTTATAAAGAGAGGGAGAGTTATTTTTCTTAATCCATTTCTCCGTCAAAGATTTAAGAAGACCAAAAAATATCATGCAACGAGTATCACTTATAATGGGTGCTTTCCATTTGAATAGGAGCTCTTCGTTTAATTCTTCATAAGCTCTTAAGAGTTCTTTGATATTGCTTTGTGAAAAGTCTTTTTTCTTCGCCTTACTATAGACCGCATGGAAATCTTTTTTAAATTGATTAATAAAAGATCTAACTTTCAGAAGTCGCAAGATGTTTCTAAAAAAGATATAGAGATTCCGAACAAATGAATAGGGTGGGGGATTCTTCGTAAAATCAAATAGCGCTGCAAGTTCTGGTCTTAAATTTTGTTTTACTCCCATCATGGTTTCCATGAAACCTTTTGATGTCCCCGCAAATGGGAAGAGGAATATCATTTTGTACCAGTTTCCAAGGTTGTAATAGACTCGGCCTCTTATAAACCCAAGCATATTTCTGAAGGTTTGCTCATTGTATTTAATCACCTTCTCTGGCACCCCCATAACTTCACAGTACTGGAGATATACTTGCCTATAGGCGCGGGAGATATGACTAAAAGTGAGTGGCGAGGTCACTCCATTATAGGATTCAGTGATGTTTGAGTTGTCCCAGAGGATGAATTCTTCACCTTTTATTTTTTCCTTAAAAAAAGCCGCGGGAGGGATATTTGTTATGGGACGAGTCTGAACGCAGAAGAACTCATCTCTCTCAAAAACCCATTCAATATCCTGAGCGCACCCAAGTTTATCTTCAAGAATCACGAGTGCTTTAGAGATAGTGATAAGTTGTTCATCAGATAGGGAGGATATTTCTTTGAGACTCAAATCAACTTCTCGTTTTTCCAACCCGCCATTTGGACCTTTAATAAAGAGGTGGTCTTTTTTTACAATATTTTTAGTTATTTCAAATTGATCGACTTCAAGACTCGGACGCTTGATATAAAAATGATCCGCATCAAGCTCTCCACTCACAAGCCCTTCACCAAGGCCATAGACGGAGCTAATAATCATTTGCTCTCTTTTAGACGGATGAATCGGATCTCGGCTAAAACCCACCCCCGCAACATCAGCAAAAACCATCTTTTGGATGACTACTCCCATGCCGAATTTTTCAGTGCTGATTCCTCTTTCCTGACGATAGGTGCGAGCACGCTCAGTAAATGAGGACGCCCAGCAAAGCTTTATACTATTTATAATTTGGTCAAAATTAGTTTGATGTAAATAGCTTGAAAACTGTCCCGCAAATGAATGATCTTCTGAGTCTTCCCCAATTCCACTTGAGCGGACAGCAAAAGTTGTTCCTTCAGGGAAGCGTTTAATGAGATACTTTCCTAAAAGGTCTGCAAGTTTCTCATTAAGGGGACTTGAGAGAAAAAGGGACTCCACTTCTTGATGGGATAAATTCCAAAGATTTTGATCCTTGAACTGTTTTACAAACTGATTAAAAATTTCATTTGAAAGACAAACCCAAGGCGGGACATTTACACCCGTTTGTGCAAGTCTGGCGAGATTTGTGGCCTTTCCCCCTCCAAACCGAGATAACTCTTCCACTGTATTTTGTTCAGTTAATAAAATTAAATTCATATTATCTCCAAGATCTCAAAAGCCATATGATAGCAGGTGCAAGTGCGACGATTAGCCCATTGAGGGCGGCGATAGCTTCAATTTTCTTAAAATCCATCGGTCGCTCAATCCATTTAAACAGAGAAAACATTAATAGAATTAGAGGGGCTATCATCCACACTCCAAATCCTGTCATAAATGATCCAACCGCCATTAAAACGATAAATAGACTTGTGATCAGTGCCGTTTTTTCTCTGCCATAAAAGTGAGCATAGGTCTGTGCGAGCTTATGCGCATTTGGATCTAGTTTTCGACAGATCTCATAGGTAAACGAGGCTCCAAAATTAGCGATAAGCCATCCCAGAAATTCTTTATTTGAAATTAGATCTGGATCTGTTGCAAGACCAATCCAGCCATAAATCAAAAAGACAATCACTTGGTGAGTGAGAGCATAAAGGATCGGGCTTTTATTTAATTCTCTGCCAATAAAAAATTCATGATACATCAGCTGACCAAATATGGTTGAAAGGCAAAGTGCTAATCCACTTATCCAGCTAAATCCAATTCCGATGAGTAGGCCTCCGGTAAGAATTGCGAAAAAAACAATTTTCATTGCTTTAAGAACCTCTTCTGGCTTCAGAAGTCCCCTCGGAAGTGGTCTTGTTGGATTCACTATTTTGTCTTTTTCAAAATCTTTGACCTCATCACCTAAGCGAAGTTGAATAAACAAAAGTGTGTTAAAAATGATTCCCGCTAAAAAAAGAATGATATCAAACTCACCTTTGAAGGCGAGGGATGAAATTGCACCAACTGAGGAAAGAAAAATGAGCGCTTGAAGGGGAGAGCGCTCGTTTAAGTAAGTGAGCCACTTAGAATATTTTGTCATATGATTTTTCCTGTATATATTTGGTAAGCTTTGTTGGCGATCTATTCTCGCGCGGTGCCTTCTGTCCCTTTGAATCTTTTGCTCATAGACGGATGAAAGTTCTGGGTATCGTTCAAGAAGATCCTTTTTCTTATCAGCAACATTTTCTCCTACATAGATGAGTTTTTTTTCTTCATCTCGATGAATAAAGCCTTTTGAGCTTTTCAAATAACTATAGATTTTTTGTTCTAGTTCAAATTCTTTTTTGTTTTGATTTTGTCTGCCTTGAATCCAGAATAGGCCTTCCTCTTCAATAACTCGATCACCCATGCAGTGCCAAAGTGTTCCTTCAGCGTCTCGTTGCTTCACACCTTTGTTTTGAGAGACGTCACCAATATATTCACCTGATACATTGGGCCCTGCGACCCAAAGAATTTCATCGTTAAATTTGTATCTTATTTCTGGAATTGGTTTTCCAAGAGCAAGAACCTGAAAAAAACCCTTGGCGGTACTTCTTTTTAAAACTTCTTTAGCTTCTGCAACTGCAATTGGTTCGGCTTCACTTCCACCGTAAATATGGAGAACCTTCGCGGTAGGAAATTCCCTGATCGTCTTTTCCATTAGCCAACAGTCCGTGAGAGCGCCGCCAATGACAATTCTTTTAAAATTATTAAAGTGATGATTGAGATTCTCATCAAAGATTTTCTTTAAAAAAGCTGGCCCTGTTGAAATTGTTTCGGGCCTGTATTTGTCACAGTAGAAACAGAGTTTTTCTAAATTTTTACGAGTCCAATTTTGGGGAACCACTATTGACCCTCGACCTGTCGCCAAATGAAAGAGGGCAACATTGGCAAAGACTGCCAGATCGGGAGTTTCAAAATCCTCAGGCTCATGCTTGGTAAATATATTCACCAGTGTGGTTAGGTATTCGTGAGTTCGTATCACACCCTTGGGTGCACCAGTTGTGCCACTGGAAAAGACCACAAAGGCATGGTGCTCTGGTGGGAGGTTTTCGACGATGAAAGTCGCTGATTGAAATTTTTTTAGGTCTTTTGGTGACAGCCAGAGAGGAATCTTGCGTATTGCCTCAGATCTTATCCCCCAGATTTTTCCTAGGCCCTCTGAGATAAATGCTTTTGGTTTTGTAGTTTTGATAATTTCATTTATGCGATCAAGCTTGAGCCAAGGTTCAATAAAAATAATTCTTACTCCAAGACCCATAAGACCAGATACTAAAGCGTACATCTGTGGGGAGGGAGCAATCGCCATCAGAATAGAATCATTTTTTGTGATCCCATGACTTAATATAAGTGACTGAACCTGACTACTTAGAGCTAACAACTCAGCAAATGACCACTCGCCATTTTTAATGTCCGTTATGGCCATCTTTTTTGGGTGGAGTCGTGCTTTTTGATGGAAAAGCTCTATCGCATTCACAGCTTCTTCCTTTGAGTTTTCACCTTGCACCCCTCTTTGGGTTGCATGGTCAGGCTTAAAAGAAAGTTTGGATCTTTGTTAAAATTTTTTGTGAAAGTAAAATTTTTGAGGCAACTTGCCAAAATAGTTATCGCCTCTGTCATGGCCATATTTGCACCAATACAGATCCTTGGTCCTCCACCGAATGGAATAAAAGCAAAGCGATGATGCTCTTCAGCACCTTCCAAAAATCGCTCAGGCCTAAACTCTGTTGGATCCTTCCAATATTTTCCAGAACGCTGAACTGTAAAAATTGAGGCAATCACATTTGTTCCTGCTGGAACTTCATAACCTTGGATCGTTGTATTTTCTGTCGCTCGCCGAGAAATTCGCCAAAAAGGCGGATAAAGACGCATAGATTCTAGAAACATGGCCTGCGTATAGGGGAGTTTTGAAAGCTCCTCATAAGTTGGAGTCTCACCTTTTATGAATTGAGCGATTTCTTCTTCAACTTTTTTTAAAACATCCGGATATTTTAAAAGTTGATGAAACGTCCAGCTTAAGGCGTTTGATGTGGTTTCATGCCCTGCGATTAATATATTCATCACCTCGTCTCGCAGTTGCTGGTTTGTCATGACTGACTGGTCGTCATCAGTCACTTTTATTAGCATATCGATCAGATTCTCATTAAGGTTTTGCTTGCGCCTTTTTTCAATCATGCGATTAACAAGCTCATCCACAGCTTCAATAGACTTAAAGAAGCGTTTTGTACTTTTTAAGGGCAGAGATGTTTCAATCTTTAAGGCCATCGAGAGTTTATCTTTGATAGGCAATAAATTGAGAAAAAGCTGAAGCCAAAGGTGACGATTTGTTTGTAGATACTTTAGCATTTCTTGAACGGCCGAACGGACAATTTTTGATTCACTCTCTTCAAGTTCTCCAAGCATACTCTTCGTAATAATTTGAAGAGTAATAAAATTCATTTCTTCAGCCAAATCTATTTCGGATGAATCTTCCCATTTCGACATCATGGTTTGAGTTTCTTCTATGATTAAGGGATGGATTTTCTCTACACTTCTATTCGTGAACGCCCCGGCCATTAATCTTCTTTGGCGCTTCCAAAGATCACCTTCGCTGACCAAAAGTCCTTTTCCAAATATGAGTTTAAAGCGCTCATAAGCAGTCGATTTGGTATAAATTTTTGCATCAGTTTGAAGTACCTGTTCAATTGCATCTGCATCATTGAGCATAAGAAAGCCTTGCTTACCAATACGAATGTAAGCAATGTCACCAAACTGTGAAAATGTATCGTGATAAAATTTCATGGGATCAGTCTGGCGCTTAAATACCGTTTTGATTATTTCCCATAAATTATTTGGTCCAGGGGCAAATTTCGTCATTTCCTATTTACCATTTTATTAAACTGATTGAGATCGTGTGAGCAGAAGATTGAAAGCTCAGATCTTGTCTCTCGTAGTGCCTTTATTTTTTTTATGGTGTTTTCAGCTTCGTGACTATCTTCATTCGTCATTCGGCTATAGAGGGAAATAGGTAAGGGGACTTTATTTTCTCCTAATTGAACTTCCTGAATAAAAGCGTCTCCGGCCATGAATATATTTGCTTCATTTTCAATTAAGACTCCAGCATGACCTCTCGTATGACCCGGCAGCGAGACGAGATAAATGGACGGATCTATATCCTTCAGGTTTTGAACGCGCTTGAATCCTTCCCAGATGTCACCTTGAGTTTCATAGGCCTCCACATCTCGATTTTGCTCCCAACGAATTTTGTTATATCTCGCTTTTTCTCTAAACCGTTTTGGATTTAGAGCGGCTTCCCATTCATCCTTTAACAAGTGGACTTTCGCCCATGGAAAATCTGCCAATCCTCCAATATGATCTGAGTCGAAGTGGGTCGCGATGATATGTTTTACATCTTTTGGATTAAATCCCATCCTTGTAATTTGCATGAAGGCCGTTTCTTCTATATCGAGTTTTGGTCGTGCGATTTGCTTGAAGCGAAAGTTCGAAAAATAGCGTTCATGGTTTTTAACATCATCAAGTCCCATACCCGTGTCGACCAGAATTAATCCAGAAGTGCTTTCGATGAGAAGGCAGTGACAGACGAGATTAAATTTATCAAGCTGTGGGATGGCCCGATTCAAAAGGGGATGAGAAAGTGGGCAAAGTGACCCACAGTTAAGATGATGAATTTTCATGCCTTTTTATCGGAATCTATGGGGCGAAAATAAGCTTTATAACTCAGCTAAGTTTGCTAAGAGCAAAATTTCGACAGGAATTGATCTCCGCTTCGCTAATTTCTCCGGTATGTCCCATAATACTTGAGAGGCGTATTCCGTGTTTTCTGGAAAGCCGATCGATTTGGACCACTTTATCGTAAGAAAGTTCTCTAGACATCGAGAAGCTCTCAAAAAGGCCCTCCATGGTAAGTAGGGCAGTTTCTGCAAGACAGGCATAGACTGTCTCACCTTCAAGACCAATGGTTTTTTCTATTTTTACATTTCCAGGTAATTCAACTTCACCACTTGCAATAATAAGAATATCGGGTCTTTTAGCTGCATCATCAAGAGAGATGTCAAAAGGACGGCTCACATCACAGATCACGCATCCTGGTTTAACCAAATCAATGTCGAGGATTCTTTCACCCTGCGCTGAGGTCGAGGTAATGATTAAATCACATTCTGACGAGTATTTATTAGGATTAGTTGTTCCTAAAATTTCCGTGTCAGGTGCAAATTCTTTTAATTGGGTTACAAGCTCCAGCACTTTATATGGTCGTGGTGCTACGACAATAATTCTTTTCCATTGGTTCGCAAGTATTTTGGCACAAATCTTTCCAATACTTCCAGTGGCCCCTATGACCATACAGGTACCGAAGTAATGACTCTCTCTCTTTTCAACTAGTCCCATTTTATCTATCCCATAACTTGCGGCCCAAAGAGTGGCTGCAGAGGAGAGGGAATTACCTGTGGTGACTGGTATGGGAGAGCGATTATTTACAGTTACACCTGCATCACCAACAATTTTGGTGTAGGCCCCAAGGCCAATGAGCTTCGCCCCTCTTTTATGGGCGAGTTCACAGATTTTCGTTAAAGAATCATAAACTTTTTCAGCTGGTGTTGAGAGAAGCATTTTTGGAGTGGAAGCAATAAGGTACAGGTCACCATCTACTTCTTTGCCATTAAAAGCCGATTTGATTCCTGAAATTTTACAATAATGATAACCAGGAACTTTTGCTGCCAAATTTTCAGCAACATCAATCAAAGGAGTTTTCTTTAAAAACTCAAGACCTGGAATCTGAGCAATTTGAGATTTAGATAATGGATGAATGATAAAGGCAAACTGATCCTTGTCTACTTTTTGAAACCCTGAATGGCGCATTGCTGGCGTGACTTGCACTTTTTGAAGATGATCTAGAATGTCTTCTTCACTTAAAAGATTTTCAGGATGTGTGACTTGCATGATTGCCTCAAGAACCGAGGAGCTTAGGTGAGGTTGATCAATACTTTCAGGAAAAAGATTTAAAATTCTTGCAGCATTTGACTTGAAAATTTTTTCTTCGTTTTCTGGACTCAGTCGGTCGATGATAACTGTTTTACCGGTAAGATCATTAAGAGTAATAAATTTGAGTTGAGATTCAGTAACAAAGAAAATATCGGCATGAAGAAATTTTTCCATCGGCTTCATGCTCGCTCGAAAAGCACTAAAGTCTCTCATCACTTTCTTTTTTAATTTCATTCTTGAAAGGAAAGGTGCGTTCACTTTGAGAAAAGTCCCAAGCCCTTCAGTTCCATCAATGGCAACTGGAATACCAAGGGAAAAGAAAAAATCACCGAAAACCATTTTGACATGATATTCATCAAAAAAAGGCAGGAAACTCCACTGGACTAGTCCGGTGTAAAAGGAAATTGTCTTATTTGAGAGAAGATGCTTATCAACTTCAAGATATTTTTTTAACGCCCAAGGAATGGCCGTTTTTCTAAGCATGTTACCATCTAAAACAGGAGTCGCTCCTGCCGCTTCTCTAATTTTTTTCACCATATGGTGAACATAAACTTCTTTTTGAACTTTGATATCAAGAATGAATCCCGATAGAGCGATTGCATCACATTCGTTGGCGTATCTTTTAATAATTTCCAAGGCCAGATCAAAATCATAGTTTGCCCCAAGCCCTCGGACGTGGATTTGCTGGCCATTCATTTCTATAATTTCGTCGAAATTATCATTTGAACTACCAAAACTTAACTTGATTACCTCTTTCATCAATAACCTTTCTCAAATTCCTCGATTAGGATGGGAAGGTATTTATTGTAATCTGGTTCCTTCAAATCTGGGTAGTCCTGATTGAGTTGCCCTCTATCTAGAATTGCCTCTTGTCGCATATAGAAAACTAGTTGCTCAGGTAATTGTAAGACTTTAAAAAGGGGAGAGAAAAAACCGGTTATTGGCGAGGAGATGATTTGAAGAGGCGAGTTCATTAATTCAATTGAGGATTGCAGAAATTCCTTGGTTTTGATCACTTTTTGAGGAACAAGGTGATAACAGCTTAAGGCCCGCTCTTTTGGATGCTGAATGATCAAGGAGCTCCATTCAACGAGTGTATCAACGGGAATAACTGGCATGAGTGAATTTTTTTGAACTGGCAGTGGTAAATATTTTAATTTCTCACTTAGTTTACCAAGCTTTTTTGTCTGTTTGATGAAATTGAAAAAATAGTAAGGACCATTCTCTTTTTCTCTTTGCCCTGTGCGGCTATCTCCAACTACAATACCTGGCCTATGGATAATGGTATGAATGGATTTTGGAGAAAGTTTTCTTACTAAGTGTTCAGCGTGATTTTTACTCTTGGCATATTCGTCATAGAAAAGAGAACTTTCACTTATGAGATCAGATTCATAAACTTTTCCTTTAAGCACTTGATTGACTGCATAAGTACTGAAGTAATGAAAATATTTTAGACCTTTGCAGCGAGAAATAAATTTTAGGACGTTTTGAGTGCCAATCACATTTTGTAAATGGGCCTCTGTGGGTGAAACATTTAGCTCGTAAACAGCCGCTAGATGGACAAGGCAATCAATTTGCTCTCCAATTGTATCTGCCTGAGAGACATCTGTTAAAAGATCTGTATTCTGAATGTCCCCACGGATATAAGTGATATCTGATAGATCTTTAAAAAGTGACTTGGCCTTTTCTAAACTCGATGGGCGAGAGAGTAAAAAAATTTTCTCACCCTGTTGATGAAGTTTTCTCAACAATCTCTGTCCTATAAACCCTGTCCCCCCAATAATAAGTATGTTCATTGAATCATTTCAATTTTATCTAGAGAATGGCTTGAGCACAAAAGATGCTCACCCTTATAAGTACAAACTTCTAATCCTAAATGCTCAACAGAAATACGTAGTTCCTTCTCATCTGGGAATATCTCGCCATCACCAAAAAATGTTAACGGCCGGTCATCTAATGAAGTGAGGGTCAGATCATCTGTTTCAAATGAAATAAGATTAGGATCATTTGTAGGACATTTACCCTGCATCATCATTAAAGTGCATTTGAGAAAGTCCATTCTGTTTTGATGAAGAAAAATAGTGACATTAAATTTTCCGTCATTATTTAAAGTTTTTGGAGCCACTTGAAATTTACCACCAATAAATTCTTGATTGTTTACTAAAATCATTGGAGTTGAAATTCTCGGGTCTATTAGAGGGGAGTCCTTTGACTCTATAAAGACTCTTCTGGCATGGTAAGGCTTCGTTAGCATTTTCTGGGCATACACTAGAGAGTAAGTCTCTTTTCCAATGGTCTTCATCATCTTTTTGAAAAGTAGGCTCTGCTTTCTCATTCGATCAACTGTTGCTGCAACTTCGCAGGCCATTCCAATTCCACCATTGGTCATCATATATCGGCCGTTTACATTTATCGCGTCTATTTTTTTTGTCGTTTGAGCGTTAAAAATTTGAGAGATCTTTTTTAAATTATTACTTAGTCCCATCTCTTTAGCAAAGTCATTGGCCGTTCCAGCAGGAAGAATCATTAGTTTAATATTTTTATTAATAAGATTTTGAGAAACGGCATTCATTGTACCATCACCACCGGCAGCAAATACATATTGTGTGCCCTTCTTAACGTCATCTGAGATGGATTTATTTAACTCTTCCAAACTAGAGGGGGATTTTACTTCGAGTTCATGCCTGAAAAAGAACTTCTTTAATTCCTCTTCTTTAAAGGTGGTGTTCCCTTGAGATGAGTGAGAATTTAAATAAACACTGATTTTGGCCATAAACCATTCCTTGAACACATAATTAATTGTAATGACTAAGTTCCTGCAATTGTGTTGCCATCTTTGATCGGCTCATTCGCACTATTACGCTCTTGAAGGCCGTCAAATTTTTTGACAGTGCCAATCATTTGGTCAATATTTACTTCTTCTATCTGAACTCGATCTATTCGCCTTTAATGAGGTGTTTAAATGTAGGTATTTATGAAATTTTTGACCCTAATTATTCTATCTTCACTTTCTTTTTCTGCTCTAGCGAATCACCATTTTCAGTGCCATAAAATGCTAGTTAGTGGAAAATACCAGAGCTCAATATCAGTCCTGCTCATCCCCATGGAAGCCGATTTAACTTCAGGAGGAATTTTTGCTCCCTCTGATGAGTCTAAACCTAGCATCCCTCTTACTTTCAAGGGACTCTCGAAGGATAAATTTATCAAATTGGCAGGACAAAACTCAATGAAAGTTAAAATTGAGTCCTCAGGAAATGTCCGAAAAATGGTTTTAACCTCCAAAAATACTGATCAAAAGATTATCTCTGAACAATTTAAGTGTTTTATTGAAAGTTCTATTTAGTTAGTGGTATTTGAGACACATGTCTTTTTTTAAATTAGAAGCTCAATCCGGGGAAGCTCGCGCCGGAACCATCATAACTGCCCATGGCGTGATTGAAACACCCATCTTCATGCCCGTGGGAACGCGCGCCTCGGTGAAGACTCTGTGGCAAGAGGATCTTGAGGCCTTAAACGCTCAGATTATTCTTGGAAACACATACCATTTGTATCTCAAGCCTGGACATGAGCTCATAGAGAGAATGGGTGGCCTTCATAAATTTATGAGTTGGCATCGGCCTATACTCACAGACTCTGGTGGGTATCAGGTTTTCTCACTCTCAGATATAAATAAACTCACTGAAGAGGGTGTCACTTTTCAGTCTCATATTGATGGATCAAGGCATTTAATAACGCCTGAAAAATCTATGGAAATACAGAGGGCCCTTGGCAGTGATATTGTGATGGCCTTTGATGAATGCCCAAAGCTTCCCGCAACTAAAGAGACTCTTCGAACCAGTATGGAGCTCACTCATCGTTGGGCCAAACGCTGTAAAACCGTGGAGCTTAAATCCCATCAGCATCTTTTTGGAATTATCCAAGGTGGCCTTCATTATGATTTGCGTTCAGAAAGTATGCATGGATTAATGGAGCTTGGCTTCGATGGTTATGCACTTGGGGGTCTTTCGGTTGGTGAAAAAAACGAAGAGATGGTTGAATTTTGCAAAAAATTTGTACCCGTTATGCCAAAAGATAAACCTCGCTACCTTATGGGAGTTGGTAAACCCCTTGATGTTTTAAATGGCATTAAGGCGGGTCTTGATATGTTTGACTGTGTGCTTCCAACAAGAAATGCCCGAAATGGGCAGTTTCTCACAACCCATGGTCCCTTAAATGTAAAAAAAGCCAGATTTTTAGAAGATGAGCTTCCCCCAGATCCCGAATGTAACTGCCGTGTATGTTCAAGATATTCCCGCTCGTATATACGACATTTGTTTAATGTAGGTGAGTATTTGGCAGGCCAGCTCATTACTTTCCATAACATCCATTTTTATTTAGAGATGGTGAGAAAGGCGAGAGTGGCAATTTTTCAAGGGGAGTTTGACGGATATTACCTAAAATTTTATAACGATTACACTTCAAACCGTTGGGAATAACAAAGGATATATTATGTTCGATTTTATCATGT
>CANHJD010000070.1 GCA_947461145.1 Bacteriovoracaceae bacterium | reverse complement strand
CCTGGACCTCAGCCTGGCCCTCAGCCTCAACCTGGACCAAACGGCTCTGTTGATTGCGTAAAAAATCCAAGGCTTTGTGTGTCTGCAGTAGAAGGACTTTCTCAGGCCATCAGATCAAAAGAGTGTAAGGGGCATGCAAGTGACATGTTAGATGTTTTAACCGAGGTTTCACTTAAAGTGTCTAGTTCAACCGGTAACGTTGCTTTACTTGGTGTAACAGCAGTTTCTACAATAGTGCGAACCACTCTAGATTTGATTAAAGATGCAAAACGCGGCAAGGTTCCAAGGCTTGCCGATAAAATTATTTATGACGGACAAGAAGAAAAGTTACAACAATTATCGAGTTGTTTCGCGTTCAGCCTTTATGAAGATATCTCATGCCGTCAGCATGGAGTCTTTATCTCAAAAGACAATCCCTCTCTTGAAAAGGTGAAGCAGATTCTGGGAGAGAATAAAAATAATAAATTTATCGAGAATGTAATGATTGGTCCAGATGGGGCAATGTTTAGTCAGCCTATTGATCAACTCACCCCCGAACTAGTCACATTTATGGAGCAAATTAATTCCGCCATGGAGGACAATTCCGCTAGTAAGCAATCCAGAGAAATTGAGAGGATAGAAGCATCTGCAGAGTATGAGAAGATTATGACTTATGCTTCCTCTTATTTAGAGGGAAAAATTGATGAAGGAATGGAGCATTTAAAAGAGGCGAGGGAAAGGTATAGTGAATTCTATAAAAAAATGAATAAAAGGAAATACAAAGATGCACAGATCAGCAAGATAGCATTTGATCCTTCTCCTATGGTGTATCAGAATTTAATTAGAAATTGTTATAGTGGGCGTACTTTTCTTGTAAAAAATGGGGATCTTAATGGCCAGCTAAATTGGTCTGAAAAATGTGGTAAGCTTGATAAATGTATTGATAAAATTCATAACTTAAACTTTCCCAAATTAGTTTCCCAAGAGCAAATTAATGAGCTTGTGAGTTTTGTGAAAAGTGACATCGATCCAGCGATGGGTGAAGCCGAGAGTTTAAACTTTTTAAAATTATATTGCGTTGATGTTTTTCCACCTGAGAATGACGTCTTTTCTTACAAATCTTTCAATATGCCTTCATCCCCTTGGGGGGGGGAAGAAATCATGAATCAGCAAAGTCAGTGCTATGGGACGAAGAAAACTTTTGATGCTGTAAATAACACATCTCAGATGTCTAGACTAGCGAACGTGTTAAAAATGGTTAAATTTGATGATGAGGGAAGTTGTGAGATCGCTCCAGGGGGATCAAAAATGATGGGTTCACTTTTGGAAGAAAATTCAAAAAGTGCTTCCTCTAAATTGATGGTGACTAATTGTAAAACTCGACTTCTTGATTTTAAAAATAGACCTAAAGATCAGAAAGGTGGTGAGCGCTCTGGAACTGGAAGTAGAGCTAATGGTTATTAGTAATCAAGTGCTTATATAGTTCTAAATTTCTTTATGGTGGAAAAGTCGTCCCTACAGGATTAGTCAGGTATCCTCTTCGACACCTATTTTAAGTAAAGCCCCTTTAAAGCCGATTATACCTATGTGATACCAAACATCCTAAACATAGGGTTTCTTATTTTATTAATGCTGACCTCCGCCTGCAATAGGTCGGATGATGCAGCTTTGCGTTCTGGTGCCTCAATACCTGCATATACAAATAATACTGATCAACAAAATAATAATAGTGGAGGCAATTCAAATTCGCATGCTGCCTCATTAATTGTTTCTTCAGGTGACGCACAAACGGTTTCCATTAATTCTCAAGCCTCATCAAGTCTAACTGTTATGGCAAGAGGCTCTAACAATTTACCGATTGCAAACTCTACAGTTATGTTTTCTGTCGCGGGCCCAGGTAGCGTCAACCCCAGCATAGTCACCACTGACGCTAATGGATACGCAAGTGTAGATTTTACTGCGGGTGCCTCAATCGGAGCTGCGACAGTGACTGCAAGTAGTGCTGAAGGAAGTGCTATTTTCAATCTCAATGTTGTTTCTTTCTCAAATTATGAGATACAAGTTATAAGTGGTAATAACACAATTGATAATATTGGCACCACTTTGCCAGATGATCCCCTCAAGGTTCTTGTTCTTGATGGTACTGGCTTCCCTGCTAAAAATGTTCTCGTCGTTTTTGGAACACAATCTGGTAATGGTTCTTTCTCAGGTGCTTCTTCAACAGTTGTGCAAACCAACAGTAGTGGATTTGCTCAAACAGTTTTTACTCTAGGAACATCTGGGACGACAAATAATGTGCGTGCAACTATCTTGAGTGAGCCTACAATCTATACGACTTTTAATCTTGCTGGTGTGATACCGGCCAATTCTGTTGTCGATTCTGACAATTCAAGTATTGAGCTTTCTCAAAGCTCTTCTCAGGCAAATGGGTCCAATTTAATTACTGTAACAATTAAGGCCAGAGATCAACATAATAATTTAATCCCTAAAAGCAACCAAGCAATACTTTCTGATTTTACCGCTGGACTGGGAAGTTGGCAGAGTAGCTCGACATTCTCCTACATTTCTACCGGAACCTTTATTAATACATTTAAGGTTGGAACGACTTCCGGGAATGTCATTTTTAGTTCTTCAATAAATGGAGTCAATCTTACCAATTCCGCAGTTTTAAATCTTAATACTGGAACTCCAACTGGTGGGATGGCGTCTTTGAGTATTGTAAGTGGGAATTCTCAAGCTGTTAGTCTTGGTCATTCAGTAGAACTTCCATTAAAGGTCCTAGCAGTGGACTCATTGGGAATTCCAATTCCAAACTCAAATGTGACCTTTAATGTAACAAGTGGTACAGGGACTTTAAGTTCAAGTTCGGTGAGTACCGGAGTTGATGGTACAGCTTCAGTAAATTTTACAGCAAATGGAAGTTCCGGGACAATTCTCATTCAGGCTTCTGGCCTACAAGGTTCAGTTGTTTTTACCATCACAGTTAATGATCTTTCCGGCCATACTCTAAGTTATGTCAATGAAGGGGCAAGTAATGGTCAAAGTGCCTTTCTCAACACAACGCTGACGAATCCATTTAGTGTTTTACTAAAGGATTCTAACAATCAGCCAAAAGCTGGTACGATTGTACGCTTTCAATGTCAGAGTATTAATTGTGGTACTTTTTCAAATGGATTAACTTATCTAGATGTTTCTACAGACGATAATGGGATTGCTAGTGCCAGTTATATTCTTGGAACGACTGCTGGAATTTATGGGGTTAGGGCACTCATTCCTTCCCAATCTACGATTTATAAAGATTTTTCTGCTACTGCGACAGTTGATCCTAGTTCCTCAGTTAGCCTGGCCAATTCAACTCTAAGTTTAAGTAGTGGAACTGTAACAGCAGATGGCCTTGCTACAGTTACTGCAACAGTTGTTATTAAAGATTCTTATGGTAATACCATTCCAAATAGTAATAAGACAGTTACAGTCGCTCCGGCACCAACCAATTTGGGTGCCTGGGGTGGAGCTGGCTTTGTTGGAAATAACGGTGTTTATACGAGAATCTATTCAGTTGGTAACACAGCAGGGGAGATTACATTTACTGGTTCAGTCAATGGTCAGTCACTGACTTCAACTGCATCTAAATTAATTCTTAATCCAAATAATGATCCATATCTTGCTAATACAACCATCACATCTCTCAATGGTTCGATAGTTGCTAATGGAACTTCAACCACGACGATTGTCGTTACGTTGAACGATCAGTACAACAATCAACTTTCTAGAAATGATATTGCCGTTGTTCTCTCAGCATCTGTAGGAACACTTGGTAGTGTAAGTTTTCACTCGGCCACAAATACTTATAGGGCCATTTATACTGCACCAACTTCCCTAGGAACTGGGTCTGCAACGATCTCTGTTTCTACCATTGGCGGAGTTTCAGTTCCTAGTAAGTCCACAAGTGTGACGTTAACAGCTGGAGCTTTAAGTACCACTTTGAGTAGTTTTACCATTCCAACTCGCAATATTAACACAGCTTCCTCGGCGCAAACTCTTACGGTAACTTTGCTAGATGCAAATTCTAACCCTGTGACGAATGCAACATCGGTTACGATTACTAAAACGAATCTGGTTGGATTAACTGGAACTTTGGCAAACTCTGGAGTGGCAACTCATATTGGTAATGGAGTTTATACTATCACCTTTACTTCACCTGCCGGAACATACTCAACCAGTTGTCCTGTGGCAACTGCCCCATGTGTTGATTCAATCAGTGCTTCAGCGGTAGTCGGGGGAGTGACTTATACAATTGGAAGTGCGAAAAAAGTTTCCTATTCCAATTATGCGGCCATAACAATTGTTGCTGCTCAATCGACATTTGCTTTTGTTTCGACCAATGCTGGAGCGGCTGGTCTGGGGCAATCAACGATTTCAGCTCTGATTACACTTAAAAATTCTTCCGGCCAGGCTCTCGCTGCGGGAGGAAATTCAAGTTTAATTACTTATACTGTGGCCTTCAGTACACCAACTGTCACAATTACCGATAATGATAATGGAACCTATACTTTAACTATTCCTTCTCCAGCGAGTTCGGCATCAGGAAATCTTAACATCTTTGTGAGTAGTACAAATATTTCTGGTTCACCAACTGCCATTTATTTTTTTGGTGCACCTGATATTACAAAATCAATTATCACTTTAAGCAAAACAACATTTAATGGTGCTGATACTGCAACTGTTTCTCTTGCCGCTTATGATGCAAATAATTTTGGTATTCCAACATGTACTATTCCAAACTTTACAACTGCAAATGTGCGTTTCTCTCAAAATGGGAATGCTGCTTTCACAGGTATTGTTAATTGCGCTGTTGTTAATAACGTGGCGACATTCACCCAAACAATTGTGAGAACCACCACTCCAGTTATTGGATTTGAGACAGTCGTAGTGAGTGGAGAGTTTAATTTATCTGGATGGCAGGCACTAAGTTCATATACAACTCTGACCATCACTCCACCAAATCTCGCTGGAGTTACGATCAACTGTACCAATATCTCCTCCTACAAGGACACAGCCCTTTATGTTAATGGTGGAACACTCACCATAAATTCTTGGCAAAATGGAGTTCTCCAAACTTGCGGTCAGGCCAGTTCACCTTTTACCTTTGCTTCACTTAAAGTAGGCTCTTCAGGCATTGTCACTCATACAGCTTCAACTACGACTGATGCTTATGGAATTGATATCTCTGTAACCGGTAATGTTGAAATAGATGGTGGTGGTGCCATAAATACCAATTTAAGAGGTTATCCAAGTGGATATTATACTGTCACCGGTGCACCAGCAGTTGATCCAAACAATGCGGGTACTAATGGTGCTTCACATGGAGGTTTAGGTGCAGCTTTAAGTACAGCTCGTCAAATTTATGGTTCTGTCAGTGATCCCAATTTTCCTGGTGGCGGGGCAGCTGCGGGAAATGGCGGAGGTTTGATTCGGATCTCGGCTACCAATATCATTCATAATGGTAGTATGTGGGCGAATGGTGCTTCGACCGGAGCCGGTGGTGGTCAGGGAGCGGCAGGTGGATCTATCAAGCTTGTAGCGAGTGGCTCTCTAACTGGTTCAGGAACCATTTATGCTTTGGGTGGGGGAGCTGTTTATAGTGGTGGTGGTGGACGTATCGCGATTCATGGGAATGCAAGTGCTTTTCCATTTACCAATATTTCTTCAGGTTATACAAATATTTCTGGAGTCCAGGTTAATACTTCTTCAACTATGTGCGGGACTTTATATTTTAGTCAGTCTGTTGGGCCCATCACAAATCTAATTCAGTCGCTGGTGCTGGATGGAAGTTCAAATGCGAGTGTGATGCCAATTCCATCAAATTCAAATCTGGTCATTCCTGTAAATTACTCTCTGACATTAGGTGCAGATAATCGAACATTCACTTCAATTACTAATAATGGAACTTTAATACTAGGTTCTGGAAATGTCACCGTATCACCAGGTAACTTTATTCAGTCTGGGACTAATTTAACTCTTGGTTCTGGCTTGCTTATTGTATCAAATGGGAATTTTACTCAAACAGGTGGAGTGATCACACATATTGCTCCAACTTACCTTACTTATAGCTCAAAACCTCGTGTAGAAATAAGTGCGGTTAACATAACTGTGAATAACATAAACGTTCAAGGAAAAGGCTTGCCTGGCGGAGTAACTTCATCGACCTTCCTTCCACTATGTTCAAATGGTCAAGGTTATAAATACGATAATGCTGTTTCACTTTTATTGTCTTGTAATACTGTCGGAGGAGGAAGTCATTACGGAGTAGGTGGTGCTTCTAGTGGAACTTGGGGAAATATTAATAACCCTAATACTTATGGTGGATCAGGAGCATCCACAGGCGGTACGACTGTAGGGGGTGGCGGCATAGTTAGATTAATTGCTAGTAATACTCTTGATATTCAAGGAACCATTAATGCAGCGGGTGCGAATGGTATTCCTAACTATTCTCCAGGTGGTGCGGGAGGAGCGATCTACTTAGATGCCACAACTGTGTTATCTACTACTAATGCAGGTTCTTTAAGTGTTGCTGGAGGCACGGGAAGTTATGCCGGTGGTGCAGGTGGAGGTATTATAAAAATTTATACAGCAAATGGAAGTTATACTGGAACGATTACTAATTCTATCGCCGGCGGAACCTCTTCTCCAGGTGGTTATGGTGGATCTGGAGCAAACGGCTACTACTCAATCTCCGCCTGTGATGGAGCAAATTTCGCAGCAGGGTATTGTACCTACTAATTTCTACTAATAACCCCTGACTTCATAATATTTATATACTTGAGGAAGATTTGTAATCCTTGTGACATCCTCTCCCTTACAGCCAGTATTTGAGCATTTAAAAGACTCTAGGCAACCAGTTGAGGAAGTGACTTCATCTTTTTCTCCGCCAATCAAAATGCCCTCTACGACACCAGTATTCGCATCAATAACGGCGGACCCAGAGTTCCCTGCGAATGAATCTGTGTTTGTTTTAAAAATTTTCCATCTCCAATTTGATCTTACATTTGCTCCCCCCGCAATTTTTAATGGTAGTCCACTAGGGTGACCCATTAAAACAACAGGTGTACCCTTGGCAATTTTTCCTGAGACTCGAATTTCCAAAGGGGCGCGATCCATGACTTTTCTATCAAGCCTGATGATGGCGTAGTCGTTTACAAAAGGAAAACTTGTATTTGAAGAGTGGAGGATGGACTTACAGCCATAGACGCTATCTTTAGGGACTGCAGCTGTTATGTCTGTTGAATTTGCTAACTTAAAATCAAATACCCAAGAATTTTCACTGCAGTCTTCGGCCTTTGAAACGCAATGACCGGCCGTAACTAAAACATCATCAGCAATTAAAAAACCAGAACAACTCGCAGATGCTTTTTGATTTGCAAATCTTTCAGATGCACACCAACCTCTGTCAACGAGGGATCTGCCTTGTACTTTATAAGTTCCATCTGTTTGAAGAGTGAGATAACGACTAAAAATCATAGCAGCAGTGGATCGTGATTTTTCCACGAGCATATTATCTGAAACATTCACAACATCTTCTCTGTCATCTTCACCATAAATTACTTTAGGACTCATTTTTGCGAATGAACTTAAAGAGAATGAAGCGAGCGCAATTACGAAGAGTGTTTTCATGTGAATCCTTTTTCTTTATTCTAACTTAAGATCATCTGACATATAACAAAGAAAAAAGTGCACCTTATCTTCTACTTTTATAGCGCCTCGAGTCGAGGCGCTGTTTTACTCGTCAATAAACTTCACGTTTTGATTTTTGAAATCGATTAGCATGAACTGAACCTTATTATAGCGAGCTAGGGGATGAGTCTCGAAAATAAGCTTATGGCAATCATTAGGTCTGCGAGTTAGGTAGTCGTCCCGAAAGCAAACTGCACCAGAAGTGGAAAGATCATTGAGTCTTTTAAGGAGCGTTGCAAGCTCTTGATTAAGAGTAAGACGATAATCTCCAAAAGGATTAGGGGCATATGAGTTATAAATGAGAAGCTGACCCATACCATTTGTGAACACCAGAGATCTATCAGCAGCGACAATCGTGTTTTTTATATCCTGAGTCTTTTCACTCAATATACCAATCTTGTCGGAGGAAAGTTTCAAGTGTTGCAGAAACTCAACCTTCTTTTCAGTTAATTGAATTTTCGATGATGTTGCAAGTGAGACATTAAATTTTTTACGTGGTGCAATTTTATCAAACCCTGTTCCGTAAACCTGGCGGTCAAGATCATACATGTCTTGGGGTTGAAGATAGGCCTCTAGGACGTAATTTTGTTGAGTGTTTTCAAGATCAAATCCTTTCCACCCAACAGAATAAAATTCAGAAATATTGGTCACTTTAAAGTCTTCAAAGCCAGCAAAATGTAGATCCTGTAATTTATTTTTACATTTCACCCGGCGGGCAAGATTGATTTTATCCTGAATTGTTAATTCAAAACATTTGCTTTCATTTTTGTAGTATCTCTTAAAAAGCGACTCTCTTAGATAATATGGGGTCACGGGTTTACCGATATCAAAATAGAAGATCTTAAACTTCGCCGGTCCAAGCTTAATATAGTATTCATTTTCTCTGGTCTTTTTACGAAGTTGCTCCAGTGTGCCAGGGGCCGTTACGATAGTTTCCGCCAAAGCCAAGGAAGAAAGAGAGAGAGCTATTAAAGCAATGAGGTTACGCATCTTTTAACTCCAGTTTTTCTATTGATACCACACATGATTCTGCTAGCTCTTATTGATAAAATCGAAGATTTCCTTTTTACACAGTATTTAACTTAAGGGGGGATAATCTCGAAATGGCTGGTAAAAAATGGCTAATTCGCAGGTCAATTGCACTAAAAGATATGATGCCTTTAAGATATAAAAACAGTGATTAAATATTCAGTATGTTTTGGAGAATGGTATTTCATTTTGTAATAATAAAAAAAGAGACTCTTTCGAGTCTCTTTTTTTATTAAAAATGTTTGGTAAAATTTTGGAGCGGCTGATCAGATTCGAACTGACGACCTTCTGCATGGCAAGCAGACGCTCTACCAACTGAGCTACAACCGCATTGAAAAGTGATACTATCTTAACTGTCTAAGGTCATTTGTGTCAACAATATTTTAAGATTTTAAGGTCTTAGCCTATGGAAATTTATGTTCCAAGGCCTTAATAATCTTTTGATAGCTTGGGTTTGTGAAGCGCGTCGAGAGGATCTCAAGGATATCCTTCTTGTTTGAAGGTAAATTTGAGTTCAAAAGCACTTTTACAAAGCTATCTGCAATAATAAAAACTTTAGACAAGGGGTGAAGCTCCTCACTTGGATTATCTTCAAAACCCACCCCATTGTAGCTTCCATGAGATTGGAGAATAACAGTTTTTATGTAGTCATTTGCATCTGGATGCCCGGCCAGTAAATCCACACATTCTTTGGCATGATTTAATACTTGGCGCTTCTCCTCATCGGTTAAATTGGCCTCTGCTAAGTCTCTCATGCTGCTGATTTGCATCTGGAGGTTTGATTTTAAAGTCACATCTGAAAAGAAAGACACAAAACTTAAAATTTCTAAATGTTCAGGGCGGTACCAGCTCTGTCTTGAGAGAATATAATGGCACATGAGACTTGATATATGGGACTGTTGATAGGCGTGTGATACTTTATTGGAGAACAAAAATTTCAAGAGCTGGGAAACTTGGGGTGAGTTTCTTACCGACTTTACCATAGAGTTAATAGAAGCATCTGAGAGTTCAATAGAGGCTTCATCAAAACCAATTGACTGTATAGTTTCTCTTACTATTTCATGACCATTTGATGTTGTGAGTATCCGATCTTCTAGAGTTAGATCTTCTCTTTCAAGTTTTTGAACAATTGAATTAGTCACAAAGGTCGTGAAGTATTGGATATAATCCTTAGGAATAAAAAATTCTTTCAATCCCTGGGCTTCATATTTGAGAATATCTTCTTTATCGAAAACATCTTTTGAGTGAATTCTTTTTACAAATTGATAGTCACTTGGACCTTTTTTAATTCTTATGTAGACATCACATGGGGTGCGCTGAATATCGTGAAAATAATGAACACCCACAGGAATAAAATCAGGCCTGATTTTATTTTGTGATTCTTGCAGGCTTACTCCAAGGTATTGGGCCGCTTGTTTTATAAGCATCTCCCAGCTCACTGGTTCTTGCAGACACAAAACTTCGCCTTTCAGAAATTTACTTTCACCTAAAACAATCATTTCAGTGGCAAGCCCTTCCTTGCGGATGTACTGATGAATCTTGTACGCCGTATCTTCTGACCCAATCTTTGCTTGTGTGATAACAAGGGATACCTGTGGAAGTATTCTTAAAAGTTCAATCGCATCATCAGCATTTTTTCGCTGAATAACATCAGTGCCTACATAGGTGTTAAGATTTAGGGCATAAATCTTTCTAAGCTCTTCATGCTCTTCAATCAGGATAGTTTGACTCATTGAAAAATTTTAACAACAGAATTGATAGGCTCCAAGAAAAATCATCTAGAAACTAAATGAGTCGGGCTCTTGGATATATTGTGTCTTCCCATCCAGTCCTAAAAGCTGCCCACTAAATGAGCTTGTCTCTGGATTAAAGGCAGTGACTTTTCCGGCGCCCCCGGGGATATCAATGACGTAATGAGGAAGTGCCCACCCGGGAAGCTCATTTCTTAGCTTCCCATAAAGCTCTCTGCCTTCCTTTAGCGGAATATAAAAATGTAGCCCACCCTTGACCTGATCAGGGTGATGTAAATAATAGGGGCGAATTTTAAGAGAGATGAAAAGGTTAAAAAGGTCCATCAATGCTTTGTGATTGTTATTCACATCTTTTAGCAAGACTGTTTGCGAGAGCAATTGAATATTAAGCTTCGTGAGTTCAAGAATTTTAAACATGTTATCAGTATCAAATTCATCTACATGATTGGCATGAATTGCAAGGCTCATAGTGCGAAATTTAAAAGAATACTCTTGCAGGACTTGCTTGAGTCCTTCATCAATTCTTGTCGGCAAGATAACGGGATATCGTGTATGGAAGCGAATATCTTTAATTGAATCGATAGTCGAAAACGCCAGAAGATATTTTGCAATTTTCTCATTGGAGAGAGTCAGTGGATCACCACCAGTAAAAATGATTTCTGAGATTTCAGGATGGTTGCGCAAATATTCCAACGTCTTCTCAAAATCGGCAGAAAAAAGCTCTTCGTTTGGATTCAGTTCATTTTTTCTAAAACAATAGCGACAATGAACTGGGCAAATACTAGTTGGAGTGAAAAGGGCCCGAGATTGGTAGCGATGAATAAGCTGAGGGGCCTTGTAGTGCTTCTTGTCACCTATCGGATCAACAAGGCCGTCAAAGGTGAACTTCTCGTCAATTTCTTTATCATTGGGAAGAAATTCTTTTGCTAAAATTCCATCTTTGCCTTGGCGTTTTATTTTTTCAGCAAGCCTTTTGGGAATGAAAATGGGGTAGCTCTTTTCAACTAAAAAGTCATTATTGGAACTCCAACCCAGAAAAGCTGCGAGCTCTCTTGTCGTCTTAAAAGCTTCTTGGAAATTACTTTTCCAGCTCTGGTTCTCGACCATTTTTTTCCAACTCTTTTAAGTATTGACGTTTGTAGTACCAAGCACAGAAGCGAATCAGGAGAGCACCGTAAACTGATATTCCCAAAAAATGGTAGAGCAAAGTATTAAAAGGTAGGACTCCCCCTTCATAAAGAGTGTAGAGAATCCACTTGAGTAGAACGATATGGGCGACAAGAATAAAGAGTTGAATCAAACGAAGGTTTAAATTTTCTTTGTTGATGAAATTTTTCATATTTTACCTGGCTTCCAATAACTGGCTTCAAGTTTTGAGAAAGATTTAATTTTTTTTAATAAAAAAGACTTATTCATTCCAGTAAGTAAGCACTCAGCAAAAAGCACTGGCCCTTTTGGAAGGGGCATAAGACCTATGGGACGAACTGGGCGCTTGCTTTCTCTGATTGAGCTACCCTTATATTCTAAAGTAAGAAGATTTTTATCTTGAACCATTTGTGGCAGTTCTTTAAGTCGGGTGGAAAAATTAAAGCACTCGCTCTTATCAAACTGAGAAAGTCTGAAAACAAAGCTCTTCTCCATTGGGGTTTTCTGGTTAATCCCAAGTGCAGCAATTTTTGCCATAATTTTTAAACAGGCATAAGTATCTTCAATCGCTACATGGTGATTGAGAGTAAATTCACTATATTCACTTAAAGTTGAAAGTTTAAAGTTTTCTGGCGGATTTGGAAGAGGCTTCAAAGCTGCTCTGGCCCATCGACAAGAGTCAAAAACATCAAGTGGTGGAAAAGTGATTTGAAAATCATGCGAAGACTTAATCAGATAGCCGAGATCAAAGCTTGAATTATGAGCAATTAATGGATGTCGACCAACAAAATCCCAAAACTCTTTCAGAGGTTTTTTTATCGTCGGAGCAAGTTTCAAGTGATCATTTGTGAGTCCATGAAACTGAATGGTGAATTCCGGAACATCAATTAGGGGATTAATCAGCGTATGAAAACTACTAACCGCCCCTTCTGAAGTGATTTTTACTGCTGCAATTTCAATAATTTTATCTACTAAAGGGGAGAGTCCAGTTGTTTCAAGATCAACCGCCACAATCCCTTTAGGAAATAGGGATAAAAGTGAGTTAATCTCACCTGTTGATAATGAAAGAGAGGACACTGATCTTGACATGGGGCTTCTTATAGCCTTTTTAAGGTGATTTCGTCTAGGGAGAAAGGCCATGCTTAGATTGACATATGCGATGCGTCTAGTCCAATATTTCGGGACATTTAGACATAATTGAAAACAAAAGGATTCTCTCCCATGGCCAAAACATTTGATGTGGTTGTTTTAGGTGCTGGTCCAGGCGGATATGTAGCCGCTATTCGCGCCTCTCAATTAGGAAAAAAAGTCGCAATTATTGAAGCTGATAAACTTGGTGGGGTATGCCTTAACAGAGGTTGCATTCCAACGAAAGCTCTTCTGAAATCTGCTCACTCAGTTCATGAGATCGCTGACTTCAAAGGTCTAGGGATTAATGTTGATCTCAAAGGTCTTGATGCTGGTGTTGCTGTGAAAAGAGCAAACGATATCGCAGAGAATATGTCCAAGGGTATCGCTTTTTTGATGAAGAAAAACAAAATCGAAGTGATAAGCGGTAAAGGTGTTTTTAAATCTGCGAAGGTTTTAGAAGTCACTTCTGCTGATGGAAAAAAAGAAGAAGTCACTGCTGCGAATGTGATCATTGCAACTGGTGCTAAGTATAGAACTTTTCCAGGTCTT
>CANHJD010000069.1 GCA_947461145.1 Bacteriovoracaceae bacterium | reverse complement strand
TTTGCAACGTAATCAGTCTCGTTTAAATCTGCTTCAATTCCGTACCAGATAACTGGTCGCTTAATTCTCGACTTAATAGAGACAGTTGTTGCATCATTCGCATTTAAGGCGACCCGACCGTAAAAAGGCAACTTGTTAACAAATTCAACGAAAGCATCCACAATTTTATCTTTGCTACCATAATGATCTAAATGATCATCATCGATATTTGTTACGGCGGCCATAATAGGATTTAGAAGAAGAAATGATCCATCTGATTCATCAGCTTCAGCGATTAAATATTCACCATCACCTTTACGGGCATTTCCACCAAGGTTACTAACAATCCCCCCAATTATATGAGTGGCATCAAGTTTAGCCTCTTGAAAAATAGTCGCAATGAGACTCGTTGTTGTTGTCTTTCCGTGTGAGCCGGCAATAGCAATACCAAACTTTAATCGCATAAGTTCTGCCAGCATTTCTGCACGCCTAATCATGGGAATTTTTAATTCGATCGCTCTTGAGAATTCAGGATTTAATGGATTTATAGCAGAACTGTAAATAATTAAAGCTGAACCCTCTATGTTGCTCGCCGCATGCCCGATGTGAATTATCGCCCCTTTATTTTTAAGATTTTCAGTCACAGAAGAAGCATTTAAATCTGATCCCGAGATTTGGTATCCTAAATCGAGCAATACCTCAGCGATACCACTCATGCCAATGCCACCAATTCCGATGAAATGTAGTCTTGTAGTTTTAAGCCATCCCAACATGATCTTGAATCTCTCTTAAAATTTCTCTGCAGGTTTGATTACCCGGATGAGGTGTTTGAGAGTACTTTAACGCGAGCTCAGAAGCCTTGACTAGAAATTCTTCAACTCGTTTAAGCGCCTCTTGATGAGGTAATTTGGGGTCTAGGACCTCAACAGTAAAGTCAGACTCTTCTTTAAAAATCTGAGCATTATAATATTGATGATTATCTGTTGCCTGTGGGTAGGGAAAAATGAGGACGGGTTTTTTGATAATGGCGAGCTCCGAAACGGTACTTGCCCCGGCCCTAGCGATAATCACATCACACCACTCATATTCTTTTTGAATAAGATCAATATATTCCATAGGTACATAGTTTACCGAGGAAGGAATTTGAGGAGCCTTCTGTCCGCCACCAAGTTGGTGATGGATAGCAAGATTCTTTAGAGGTGGATTCTTTAAAAGATCAAAAATGACCTGATTGATTTGAGTTGCCCCAAGACTTCCTCCAAAAACCAGAACTTTTAACTCTCCATCAAACGACTTTAGGGGAACTGGTTGAATTGACTTTCGTGTCGGATTTCCAACGACTCTAACTTTTGCCTTTAAAGCACTCGAGAGTCCTTTTGTTTTAGTAAAATGGACAAATATTTTTTTTGAGAACCAACCCAGAATTTTATTAGTTAATCCCATTACGGCATTTTGCTCAATGATAAAAACTGGAATTAATTGCAGATAACCTGCCAAAAGGGTGGGTCCACAGACATAGCCCCCGGCCCCAATGATAAAATTTGGTCGTTTTTTTAAATAGAGAAAATAAATGCTGAAGAAACTTAAAAAGTTCTGAATTATATTTTTTAGTAATGTGAGAGGGTTATTTGTTCTGAGAGGCTTTGAATTTATATGGAGAACTTTTTGGTCTTTAAAAAGTTTATAATCCAAGGGACGCTTACCAGTGAGATAAAGAATTTCAAAGCCTTGTTCTTTAAGCGCTTCTCCAACAGCAAGTGCTGCATTTATATGTCCACCAGTACCACCAGCAACTAAAACGGCATATTTCATAATTAATTAAATGCACTCTTCAAAGCGCCAATAGGGGACTGCTTGCCTCTTTCCTTGATGTCTTTCACATCACTTGGGCGAATTTTCAAACAGGCAAAAATAATTCCTAGGGCAGAAAGGTTGGCAACAATGGATGAGCCCCCATAACTGACAAATGGTAAATTTAATCCCTTTGTCGGTAAAACTCCCAAAACTACACCCATATTGAGAAATGCTTGAAAGCCAATGGCAAAAATCACAGTACTCACCATGATGCTTCCCACTCTCGACTTCAGCGTTATGGCCATTTTAAAACCAATAAAAATGAAGCTCATAAACATGATAATTGTCGCCACAACCCCAATGAAGCCCAACTCCTCACCGACAACTGAGAAAATGAAATCATTATAGGCTTCTGGCAGGTAGAATAGTTTTTCATTACTATTTCCAAGTCCTTGACCAAAAAATGATCCATTAGCAAAGGCTAGAAAAGACTGAATGACCTGAAAGCCACTTCCGCGAGGATCTTTCCATGGATCAAGAAACGTTAATAATCTCTTCATTCGATAAGGGGCAGAAACAAGAATTCCAGACGCTCCGATAAAACCCATCACTAGGACTGCATAAAAGTATTTTCGAGGAAAAGAACTCAAATAAGCAATGAATCCGATGATCATTGCAGAAATAAAGAAAGTACCAAAATCTGGCTGTAGGACAAATATTCCCAAAGGATAAACAAGTCCACAAAGGTAAAGTACTCTTTGCTTTGGGGTGTAGTTATTAAAATTTTCAAAGTAGCGGATTGCAGCAAGCATTAATGTATATTTTAAAAACTCACCTGGCTGCAAATTCATAAACCCTAGATTCAGCCATCTCTTAGATCCCTTCATCATCACACCAAGGCCTGGGATTAAAGTCAGGGTAAGAATTCCAGCAAATAAGGCATTTATTTTATAAGCATGCTTATAGAGATAAAGAATTTTAAGTTTTGAAAAAATGAGAGAGAGAACTAAGCCGAGACCGATGAAGATTATTTGTTTATACACGAAAAAATAACTGTTCCCCATATTCTCTGTTGCGTACATGTAGCTAGCAGAGAAAACCATTATCACACCAAAGAGCGTGAGAAAAAAAACATTGATAAGGAAGTAGTTTGTTAACTTTTCTAGTCGGCTATTTGCTTCTTGCATATTTTACACCGGATGAAGTTGTTCTTCATCCAGTGTAACATAGGACATTAAAGTTGGAAGATGAGTTTCTTGTAGTAGTTACCTTTTTCTTCAAAATCACGGAAAACATCAGTGCTATCGTTACCAGGACAAAGAAGAATCGTATCTCCGGTCCTTGATTTTTGATAGGCCAAGAGTACAGACTCATCAAATGAACCCACAAGGTAAGTCTGAGTCGCATCCCCAAGCACACGATTCATGGTTTCTTTTACCTCTCCTACGAGAACTAAAACGCGAACCTTTTCTTTCATGATATTGGCATATTTATCAAATTGGATGCCCTCGATTTCTTTGCCACCTGCAATTAAGATCACTGGCTCTTTAAAAGCCTCAAGGGAGACCTTAAGTTCATCCATAGTTTCAGATTTAGAATCGTTGTAAAAACGCACACCATTTTTTTCAACAACGAACTCAAGTCTGTGAGGTATCCCAGGGAATTTCTCAATGCAATTTTGAATTGAAGCATCAGAAACTTTTAACGCCTTACAGGCCGTAATGGCAGCCATCATATTTTCACGATTATTAACACCCACAATTCTCATATCAGTAACTTTAAACTCAGAGTGATAATGAATGTTAGAATGAATACGCTTATCATGAAAATGAGTACCCTGAATCTCAGAGATTACACCCATTGTAACAAATGATTTTCTTGAATACCAAAAGGTCTGGGCCTGAGAACTTCTAAGAACCGAATTAGAGGCAAGTTTATCAAAATTTACAATAAGGAAGCTCTCTGGACCTAGGTTACGAGCAACTTTCAATGCCGTATCAAGATAATCTGCAGAGGATTTGAATCGCCCCATTAGATTTTTTTCTTCAAGATTTGGATATATCGCCATTACTGGTTTAAAACTTTCCACCGACTGAATCTGTACTGGTGAAACCTCTACCACACAATAATCAATCTCTTCTTTACCAGGCATCGTTAGAAAGTTAATGAACGGCTCTTCAGATGTGCCACCAACAAATATGTTTTTCTTCTCAACCTTGAGGGTATAACCAATCATGTGGGAAATAATTGTTCGCCCATACGATCCACAGACAGCAATAATTGGCTTATTACAATTTTCATAAGCAAAAGAAAAATCAGAGTAGACCGCCCTCCCATGCTCTCTTGCCACTCTCAACTGAGGCAGATTGGTATCAACAGAGGAAGAATAAACAACCATATCTGCTTCAATAAAATCCTCATCCTTATGCTCTCCAAGTGTCATCGTTGGTGTTGGAGTGATTTTTTTAAGACGCTTAACTTGTTTATTAAGATCAAAGATAGGCTTAATATCAGTTACTTTAATTTCACAGCCCAGTTGTGTGAATAGATTAATTAATGCAAATCCTGTTTTACCAAGACCTACAATAAGAACCTTTTTGCCTTTATATTTTTCCATGAAAACTCCTTAAATTTTATCTTAACTTTAATGTCGCTAACGCGAGAATCGCAAAAACCAAACTAATGATCCAAAATCTCACGATCACCTTTGTTTCAGGCCAACCTTTTAATTCAAAGTGATGGTGAATAGGTGCCATTTTAAAAATTCGCTTGCCTCTAGTTTTAAAAGAAGCAACCTGAAGAATAACTGATACGGCTTCAATAACAAAAATTCCGCCAATTAAGACAAATAAAAATTCGTTTTTTGTTAAAACAGCAATGGATCCTAAGCATCCACCTAGTGAAAGGGAACCAACATCTCCCATAAAAATTTCAGCAGGATAGGCATTATACCAAAGGAAGCCAACCCCAGCGCCTATAATGGCAGAGACCAGTACCAATAATTCTCCAACGTCAGGCACATGGGGAATATAGAGATAGTTTGCAAATTCCAAATGTCCCGCAACATAGGCCAAAAGCCCAAGAGTTGCAGCAGAAGTAATTGTAGGTCCAATGGCCAGACCATCGAGTCCATCTGTTAAGTTCAATGCATTTGATGAGCCAACAATAACAAAGGCGGCAAATGGAACATAGAACCAACCTAAATCTATGACGGCATCTTTAAAAAAGGGGACATACAAAAGTGAATCAGTAACTTCAAATTTAATCATGACAAAACTTGCGAGGAGGGCCGTGGAAAATTGCCACAACAATTTTTGACGAGCGCTCACTCCCTTGGAGTTTTTCTTCAACACTTTTAGATAGTCATCAAGACCACCCAGGAAAAAATAGGAAATAGTCACAAAAAGTGAGATTAAAAATGGAAATGACACAAAATTGCCACAGATTAAACATGCAATAAGGGTACTACCAAGAATAAAGACACCACCAAAAGTTGGAGTTCCCTTTTTCTTCTTATGTGATTCGGGTCCTTCTTCTCTAATGGATTGCCCAAATTGTTTGAGCTTCATAAGGGCAATGAATCTCTTACCCCAAACAATTGAGACCACCGTGGCGATAAAAAAAGCCAGAAAAGATCTAAACGTTATGTACTTGAATACATTAAAAAAATGACTAGATTGACTTAGCGGGTAAAGCCAATGATACAGCATGTCTATCCCTTTAAAAAAGATAAACTTAAGTTATATCGAAGAGTGACTCCAATTGTAAAGAGCGAGACCCTTTAATAAAGTGAATTCGATACTTCTTTAAAACTTCCCCTCTATACTCACTTTTAAATTCAGCAGCACTTGGTCGAGCTTTTCCATCAGGGAATCCTCTTTGATAGTATTCAGCGAAGCGACCAACAAAATACACATTTTTATAGCCCAATTCGGCCAAATAACTTCCTACTTCTTGATGATAATTTCCGGAGTTTTCCCCTAATTCGTTCATATCACCTAAAACAACACAGGCCTGATCTAAGTTAAGTCCCTGACCGATGACACTCTCCTTGAAGCCCTGAAGTGCCGCCTTCATAGAGGAAGGGTTTGCGTTATAAGCATCCAAAAAAACCGGCTGTTTCTCAAATTCAATCCACTCTGATCGATTTTTTGTGGGAGTAAAATCAGCTGCAGCAGCAATAATTAGGTCTCGATACTCTGGGTAAAAATGATTAGCAATAAATGAGCATGTAATGAGATTTAATTTGTTGTGGCGGCCTGTTATATGGTTATTCGATACCGTTAATGAATCAGCTCCATTCGTTATCTTTGCCCCATTTTCTAGAAAACTTATCTTGGCTTCGGCATCAATTGATTCCCCAAATAACACAGAACCTTTAAATTTTGTCAGTCGCTTTAAAAAAGAATCATCCTGATTAATAAGATAAAAGCCATTCCCGTGAGTGAATTCTTTTACCGCATGATAAAGATACCCCTCTTCCAGAAATACGTTCTCTTCAGAATCAAAAAATTCTAAATGTGTGGCACCTATATTCGTCGTAAGTCCAGCATTTGGAACTGCAATATCACAGAGGACTTTAATCTCTCCAGGATGATTACTTCCTAACTCAAGAACCACCATTTCAGTTTGATCGTTAACCTGCAAAAGTGTCAGTGGTACACCGAGATGATTATTGTTGTTTTTTTCAGTTGAAACTATCTTCTCTGGTCTTATCTTCTTCAAAATAAACGATAGCATTTCTTTATGAGTTGTTTTCCCATTTGAGCCGGAGATGGCAAAGACAATATGGCGAGGAGACTGACTCTTCCATTCTTGAATATGCTGGTGAGAAAGCTCCTGTAAGAAAAGAATCGAATCACTAACACAGAGAAAAGATGTTTGGGGATAAATTACCTTGAGTTTTTCAACTCTTGATTGATTTTCAGCTAAATCCTGGAACACAACAAGTGGGCAGCCTTGTTTAAGTAAATTATCTATCACATCCAGAGGATTAACTTTTGCACCTGGAATGGCGACGAAAGCCGAGGGATGCTGGTACTTCCTAGTATCAGTACAAAAATCATATTTCGCACTCATGTCCAATTTTTCTGGACAGTTTTTAATAGAAGAACATTTTGTTAAATGTTTAAGTGAAATCATTTTTCATTCCTTGAAACAAACTCATCTACTTCTTTTATATCACTGTAAGGATGTTTCACACCATTAATCAGGATATAATCCTCATGGCCTTTGCCGGCCAGAAGTAAAATTTCTTTATTTTCTAATTCTTTAAACGCCACTTGCACAGCAGCTCTTCTATCCGTAATCGCTTGATAATTTTTGCCAGTTATTCCACTTAGGATATCTGAAATTATTTGATCAGGATTTTCAGATCTTGGATTATCAGATGTCACATATATCTCATCGGCCCAGACCGATGCAACTGATCCCATTTGAGAGCGTTTCGAACGATCTCTATCTCCACCACAACCGAAAAGAACTTTCAATCGATATTCAGGATAAGCTTCCTTTAGTCCACGACAGATATTTTCGAGGGCGTCAGGAGTGTGAGCAAAATCAACAACAATTAGATTTGATTTAAATGGACGAACATAAAAGCGTCCATCGGGTGACTTTAATTTGAAAAAATCCAGTTGTGAAAATTCTCCCCAAAGATTTTCAACAATTGATATCGCTACTTCAAGATTGTTTTTATTAAATTTTGCTTTAAAAAAAACTGGCAGTTCTCCCTGAATAATTTTGGCAGTTCTTACCTTTGGAGAAAGTGCTTTTAACCTATTAAAAAGCTCTTCTTGTTCGGCCGGAACAAATAGCATTGCAGATTTTTTTAATTTATTAAGAATAAGTGTCTTCGCTTTGAAATACTCATCCATTGTTTTATGAAAATCTAAATGATCCTGAGTGAAAGAAAGCCATCCAGCTTCATCATACTCAATACCATAATACCTATCCTGAACAAGAGCGTGGGAGCTGACTTCCATCACACAAAATTCCTTATTCTTTCCATATAAATTTAAGTACTTTCTGAGGTCAATTAGGCTTGGTGAGGTTAATCCAAATTCTAATATAGTCCTGTTATATTCTCGCACGCCCAGAGTGCCTATACTTAGTCCCTCTTTACCTAGGTGGTGTGCAGCCTGTAATATTAAATCAGTCGTAGTGGTTTTACCGTTTGTTCCTGTAATCCCAATGAATTTTATTTCTGGTAAAGGGTAGAGCTTATCGAGGATTTTTTTCTGAATAAGTGGCCAACTGGATTCATCAATAACAGATGAGCGCGTAGGCATTGGTTCAACTTTTTTATTTAAAATGAGCCAGCCGTATTTAGTCTCACCCATTCTCTGCAAAAATAATTCTAAATCTCTCTGATTATTTCCTAGTTTATAAAAAAGTAAGCTAGTTGAATTCGAATCCTGACTTTTCCAATGAATATCATTAATTAAATGATTTCCAATATCAACACCACAAATCTCAAATAACTCTTTGTTATTCAACATAGGTCGGAGCTTCAAACTGCAAGCGAAGGGTCGTATTTTCTGTTAATGGAGTACCCGCTGTAACAGATTGTTTTGTAACGACACCATACCCATTAGTTTCAATATTAATCGATCTCTCTGTAGCTATTTGATAGGCCGATGTTTTATCCATTCCAATGAAGTTTGGCATATATCCAGGGGCAATTGTCTTCTGGGTTGCCGCTTGCTGGGATTGAACAGTATCCATATTCACCTTATTCGACTCTTCGTCATATTTGGCAAACTGGGCAAAATCTTTTTTCTTATACAGAATATATTGCGTGATTTTTTTTACGAGAGGAGCTGCAACCACATTTCCGTAGTAGCCATTTGCCGTTGGACGCTCAATGTAGGCCAAAACTACAAATTTTTTATTCACGTTTACGGGAAAACCTACAAAGCTTGCAATATAGCCCTCGTAACCACCACGTGGAGAAACTCGCTGAGCTGTACCCGTTTTTCCAGCAATTTCATAATGTGGAATAATGGCGTTTGTACCTGTACCATTATGAACTGCATTCACAAGCATCTTCGTAATACTTGTAGCCGTTTTCTCATTTATGATTTGATTTTCTTTTTTTATCTGACTTTCTTCTTGCTTAATTAATGTAGGCGTAACAAGGTATCCACCATTTGCGATTGTAGCGTATGACCGAAGCATCTGGATGGCCGTTGTGGCCACTCCTTGCCCAAAACTTATATTACTTAAGCTCAGTGGACGAACCTTATCTGTTGCCTTATAGCTTAAGATTCCTTTTGATTCTCCCCGAACTTCAATTCCAGTTTTTTGGCCGAATTTGAATTTATCCAGAGTTTCTCTTAATTTGGGATATTTTAAACTAAAGGCTATTTTTGTCGTTCCAACGTTTGAACTAAATTTAAGGATATCCCCAACAGTTAGCCATTCAAATTTTTCATGAGATTCGGCCTCTGAAACCCAGTGGTTCTGAACTCTCATTTTTCCATTTTCACAGAAAAATCTTGTTTCAGGTTTTGCCACCTTATGCTCAAGAGCTGAGGCTATCGTCATGGTTTTAAAAATTGAACCCGGTTCAAAAGGATCTGTAACAAATGCCATTTTACGATTTTCTTGCGGATAAGATGAGGCGCTATTTGGATCAAATGTTGGATAATTAGCAATGGCGAGGATTTCACCAGTTTCAGCATCCATGACACCTGCTCCTCCACGAAGGGCTTCGTGGTAATCAACAGTATCTTTCAAGTAACTTTCCAGAGCACCTTGAATATCTTTATCCATGGAGAGATAAACATCATCTGCCACATTCTCTGTAGATTTTATTTCGTACTTGATCGGACGCCCTTTGGCATCGCGAATATATTTTACAACCTGAGGTTTACCCTTCAATTCTTTATTTAGACTGAATTCAATCCCAGCGAGACCTGTATTATCAACACCAACAAAGCCCAGTGTCTGGGCCATCAATTCGCGATTTGGGTAGACTCTTTCTGAGTGAGACTCAACAAATACACCTTCTAATTTTTTTATCTTCTGAAGCTGACTTTCAGTTAAGCTAATTTTTCTAGCAAGCCAGGTATATTTATTTCTTTTTTGAACCAGGTTTCTTAACTTTTGATAAGTTAAATTCGGCACAATTCGTGACAGGTTTTTTAGTTGCTTGTAGAAATCTGCATCTTTATTTTTCGGGATTGTGAACAAATTATATACATGAACATTAATAGCAAGTGGACTACCATTACGATCGAGAATATTTCCGCGATTGGGATACTCTTTTACCTCACGGATAAACTGACTTTTAGCATAGGTTAAAAGTTTTTGTTTATTAACAACCTGAATGTAGAAAGCCTTGCTCACTACAATGGCAAATAAAAAGCAAAAAACTAAAAAGCTAAAAAATATTTTATTTTTCAATCTTACAACCTACGGAATAAGGATAATTTGCTCAGGCCCTGGTTCTTTCAATCCATATTTCACAGCAAATTCGCGAAGCTTGGGGACCGACATGTCTTTCGCTCTTTGGGCCTTTAATTCTTTATTTCTGATAATCGCTTTATCAATATCTGCATTTATAATATTTAGTGAATAGGCCTGCTCAATGCCTTTCATTCGAAACGCCACAAATAAAATTGCAAGAGTTGTAAAAGTAAGTGTGAATGGGAGGGCCTGTGGATTAAATAAAAACTCCATCAGCCTATTATTGAACTTAAGTTTGGTACCTTTTTTTCTTATGGCCATCAACCCTCCCTAGTTGAGATTCTCGCTTTAACAATCGAAGTTTTGCACTTCGTGAGCGAGAATTTTCTGACAGCTCTTCTTCCGTTGCTGTGAGTGGCTTCTTTGTTAAAATTGTAACAGGAAATTCTTGATTCTCCACCAAATCTTTAAAGGTATGCTTCACGATTCGATCTTCAAGAGAGTGAAAACTAATGATGGCGAGGATTCCTCCCTCAGCAAGATAAGGCAACAGTTTTGGTATGGTATGTTCTAAGACTCGTAATTCATCGTTAACAGCTATTCTTAGGGCCTGAAAAGTACGAGTGGCAGGATGAGTTTTACCGTGACGATCCTTAGCGGGATAAGCATGAAAACAAATATCTTCCAATTCACCAGTAGTTTCAATTTTTTTGGTTTCTCTCAGTTCACAAATTTTGGCTGCAATCCTGCGAGAGAGTCTCTCTTCTCCATAGTTAAAAATAAGATCTGCTATTTCTTTTTCAGAGAGAGAGTTTAATAAATCTGCAGCCGTTGGTGTATTGTTATCACCATAATTCATCCTCATATCGAGAGGTGCATCGGCCCTAAAGCTAAATCCGCGCTCCATTTTATCAAACTGATGGGAAGAAACTCCAAGATCCATTAAAATACCGGCTAATTTTCCCTGCATTTGGTGCTGCTCACACCAATCTGGAAACTGCTGAAAGTTCATGGGAAGAAGTTTGACTGTCTCTTGCTTGCCCCTACGTACAATATTTTCATGACCATTTTTCAGAGCATCAGGGTCTTGGTCAGTTGAATAGACCGTAGAACCACTCACGTGGTCCGACAAAGCGAATGTATGGCCACCGGCCCCAAATGTGAGGTCAGCGAATATCTTTGAACCTGAAGCCTTGGATCCATCTTCCAAGGCCTGCAGACATTCTTTAAGCATTACAGAATAGTGAGATAAGTATTCACTCATTAATTAAGAATAACTTCTAAAATCTCTTTATGGGAATTTTTATGTAGGGCCGGATCAGTAATGACTGCATATTTATTTTCAGGCACGTAAGAAATAGGGCTCTTAACAAGATTTGGAATGGCTTGAACAATAAATTTTTGAGCAGAAATGTAATTTGATTTCATGACATCCATGATCTCTTGAACAGTGCAATGCTCCTCTTTCCAACAATCATAGTCAGTAACCATGGCAACAGTAGCGTAGGCCATTCCCGCTTCTTTAGCGAGAAAGGCTTCCGGAACATTTGTCATTCCGATTACCGAGGCTCCAAAACTTCTGTAAATTTTTGATTCTGCACGAGTGGAAAACTGTGGACCCTCAATACAAATATAAGATCCACCTAAATGACTTCTGACTCCTGCCTTTTGACAAGCTTCAAAAAGGCGTGTCTGTAATGAAGTCTCTACTGGATTAGCAGCAGAAACATGGCCAACAATGCCTTCATCAAAAAAACTTCTTTTGCGAAGACCTTTCGTCCAGTCAATAAATTGATCAACTAAAACAAAATGCTTAGGAGCGTACTCTTCTTGAAGAGATCCAACAGCAGAAATACTCACTATCGTATCCACTCCCAATTTTTTGAGAGCGAAAATATTGGCGCGATAATTAACCTCTGAAGGTGTAAATTTATGACCCACACCATGTCTGGGTAAAAAATAAAATGAACAACCTTCAACCTCGCACTCCATAACATCTGAACTTGGCTCACCAAATGGAGTGCTTACTTTGATTTGATTTTTTACCTTAATGGCATCCAGTTTATAAATTCCAGATCCACCAATGACGGCAACCTTAATGGCTGACATAGATATCCTTTAGGCCATTAAACCTGTTAAATCGACTACTTTTCCAAGAGACTTGGATTGTCTACCTGAGAAGCTGCTTGATTCATCTCTTTCAGAATCTTCTTTGCAAACGATACAAAGATCAGCTGTAGGACGTGCAAGAAGTCGCTCGAAACGAATCCAATCACCGCAATCAGTACAGTGTCCATATTCGTTCATATCAAACTTTTTGAGGGCCTTATCAATTTTCTTTGCATAGAAAACTTCACGATTTCTAAAGCGCAAAAGATGAGAATTTGTATAGTCAGTAATAGACTGTTCAACTTCATCACTACCCTCAGGGCGCGCCAATTCAATATTGCTGGCGTTTACTTGATCATTAAAAACTAGGCTGGTTTTTTCTTCCATCAGCTTTTGTTTGAGAACATCAAGTTGCTTCTTCGTGAGTGCTTTAACTTTTTCAGCCATGTGATAACTCCTCTCTTTAAACTACTCTAGTCCGCCCTTAATATTAAGGAGAACTGATTTTGATATCATTTTTAATGTTTCAAAGACTCCGTCGCCTTGAGAAGCAATTGCTTCAAATGCTGGATTTTTTCTTTTATTCAACTGCTGCTGCAAATCTTCAACCGCAACAATATTTGGGAGATCCCGCTTGTTCCATTGCATAACCATTGGAACTTTAGAAATATCATATCCCTGCTCAGTGAGATTTTTTTCAAGGCCAGTCAAGGATTCAATATTGGCTTCCATTCTCTCGACTTGAGAATCAGCAACAAAAACTAGTCCATCAACTCCACGAAGAATTAATTTACGACTCGCTTCATAGAATACTTGTCCCGGAACAGTATAAAGGTGAAACCTTGTTTTAAATCCTCTGATTTCTCCTAGATCTAAAGGGAGAAAATCAAAGAATAGTGTCCGCTCATTTTCAGTATTGAGCGTAATCATTTGGCCTTTATTTTGTGAGCTTGTTTTCTGATAGATATACTGAATATTTGTCGTTTTACCACCAAGACCTGGTCCGTAATAGACGATTTTGCAGTTAATTTCTTTTGTATGATAGTTAACAAATGACATATTAAATTCCACCTAAAGCAAATAAGCGATCCATTTCAAGATCAGTAATATCCTGAAATAAGTACCCCTGACGTTTTGAGCTTACAGCT
>CANHJD010000068.1 GCA_947461145.1 Bacteriovoracaceae bacterium | reverse complement strand
CCAATGGAAAAGTACCGCCTCCTGCATGAAAAACTTCTATCAGAGCAAGTACTCTTAGAGAATCAACTTCATCCGGCCTCGCACGCTTTAAAAGAAGATCTCCTGAGGGCGCATTTACCAAGTTATGTTGAAGGTCTTTTTAATAACACTTTATCTGAAAAACAACTTAGACCTATTGGCCTTCCATGGTCAGAGACCTTGCTTAAAAGATCCACAGCTGCGGTTGGGGGATTTATCGAGGCAACAGAAAATGCCCTTGAGCATGGATTTAGTGCCCTTATAGCAGGAGGGACTCATCATGCTCACGCTGATCAGGGCGAAGGCTATTGTGTTTTTAACGATTTTGCATGCGCCTCATTGAGACTTTTAGACTTAGGCAAAGTAAAGAAAGTTCTCATCATAGATTTGGACGTTCATCAGGGAAATGGAAATAGTTCAATTCTCGGAAAACGAAATGATATCTTTATTCTGAGTCTTCATGGAGAAAAAAATTACCCCTTTAGAAAAGTTCCTTCACACTTAGACGTTGCCCTTCCGGAGAAAACAACTGATACAGAATATTTGCACGCCCTAACTGAGGCATTGAGAAAGCTCCCGAACGACTGGGACATTCTGCTTTATCAAGCTGGAGTAGATAATCTAAAAGAAGATAAACTTGGAACATTTGATCTTAGTTTCGAAGGCCTCATGGAAAGAGATCGTCTAGTTTTTGAATTCGCCCAAGGCAGGCCTATTGCCATGGCGATCGGTGGTGGTTATGCAAATCCTATTGAGCTTACTGTGAAGGCCCACGTGAACACATTTAAAGTCGCCAAATCATTTTTTAGCTAAAATACTTGGCCTCCATGGCCATCCACTCTCCACTTAACTCACCAACATTCGTCTCTTCAGCTTGAACAGCTTCAAGAACCTCTTTCGTCGAGACAGTACCACCTTTGCGTTTTAAAAACCTTACCTTCACTAGACCAGTTGCCATTAATTCCGTTTTTTTAAAGAACTTTTGTTGAATGAAAAAATATTTTTCATCGTGCCCAAGGATGTGGGTCTCTAACCTGAATTTATCCCAGAGTTCTAGGGACTTTTTAAATTTGATTGTTTCGGCAGCAACGACAGAATACCAACCTCTTTTCATGCATTCATCAAAGACACCATTACGAAAAATCATATCCCATCGACCAAAGTCCATAAGTGAGAAATACACACCATTATTTACATGCCATAGGAAATCAAGGTCAGTCGGCATAACCCTCATAGTAATTTCTGTTTTATCATTCATGAGTGATTTTTTTAAAAAGCGCTTCTTTATAAAAATCATCATCGTTCTAAATATCATGTGCATGCTAAACCTCTTTGACAACCAACCGGTCGGTAGGTTACAATCATTATAATCGGAGATTAGATTTATGTCCAGCTCAACCAAGGAAGAACTACTTCACGAAGCAAGCAGAATGCTACTTTCCAAGGGGTTAAATGGCTTTTCCCTTCAAGAGCTCGCCACAAATCTAAATATAAAGAAGGCTAGCCTCTTTCATCATTACCCGTCAAAAAATGCCTTGGCTGTAGAGGTTTACCGCTTCTATCAAACAGCTTTTATTTCTTGGACACAGAAATATGAGCACTTAAGTGCTGAGAAGCAAATCTTGAAATATGCCCAAACGCTGACAAGTTGGATTTGTGAAAAAAAACGAGTTTGCCCAGTTGGTGCCTTAAGCCTTGAGTGGGGATTAATTGATCCTGCATTACAAGAAGAAATTATTAAACTTCATACCATCCAAAAGTCATGGCTAATGAAACTCTTTAAAAAAATTCATCAAGAGCAAGGTCTAAGATTACCCATACAGGACGCAGTCCTTCAAACAATGGGACTCATTCAAGGAAGTATTCAACTGGCCAGAATGAATAATGATACAGATATGGTAAAAAAGAATCTAAAAAGTTATTTAAATACGATTAAGGAATAAGATGAGTATTCATAAGATGTGGCTGTTAAAAGTTAAAGAGTATCAACATCAATTAAAGGTTCAGGGAATTCATTTAGAACTACCTCCACCCTCATTAAGTGAACTTCAACTGGAATATCTTGAAATTATCCCAGGAAAGAAATTGGCCGCTAAAATTCCTTTTCAAAAAAGGTTTACGAACCCAATAGGACTTTATCAAGGTGGATTTATGGCCGCTTGCCTAGATGAAGTATTCGGTCCTCTTTCTTATATCACTGCCGACAGGCCCTGCATGACCCTCTCTATGAACGTCACCTATCTCAAGGCTTTCCATGAAAAGATGGGCTTTTGCAAAATCGAGGGTTTTGTTCTCCAAAAGACGAAATCATTTATTTTCATGAGGGCCGAAGTCCTCTCCCCTGAGGGAGAACTTATGTGTCACGCTGAAAGCCATGTAAGTATTTTGAGAGATGATCAATTAACGAAGGTCAACACATGAAGGATTTTATGTTCAATTTACGTCAGAGATTTTTAGAAAAGGCGATTAACTTTTATGGGCCATTTCTGGGCGCCGGAGTTCGTCTGGAAGAAATGACTAAGGACTATCGTTACGCAAGAGTAACGATGCCTCTGCGCTTTTATAATAAGAACTATATGGGCACTCAATTTGGGGGCTCACTCTATTCCATGGTGGACCCTTGGTATATGCTCATGCTTATTAAAAACCTTGGACGTGAGTATATTGTTTGGGACAAGGGGGCGACAATTCAATTTAAAAAGCCTGGCACGGGAACTGTTCAGGCAGAATTCAGACTAAATCAAGAAATTATTGAAGAGATTAAGCTCCATGTGAAAGAAAACAAAAAAATGGATTATATCTTTAAAGTAGAAGTGAAAGATCAATCAGGTAAACTGATATGTGAAGTCGATAAGGTTGTTTATATTAGAAAGAAATAAGGCGTAGTTCCCTACGCCTTAAAAAATTAAATAGCGTGGGCCGCTAGCTCATCTCCGGCCTGATAATTAGACCAGCCACGAGATTTTTTAGAAAAAGACATCTTTTCGCCGGTGCTTAATTCTCCGACAAAACGCTTGCCATCAGAACTCTCACCCATGATGGTGAAATACTTAATAGTATGAGACCAATCATTAAAACGGACTTTTAGGTTATTCTTGCGACCAGATTGAACCCAAACTTTCTCTAAACTGTACCAATACATACGACCCTCCTTGGGCGCTATTGTCACATCTATTCTGCCCTGTTAAAAACATCTTACAAGATGAGTACAAATTTACCTATAAAATCATCCTCAAGAGCAGGACGATTTAAGAAAAAGTTAGTTTCTGAGGAAGTTCTGGAGAAAGAAGCTCCTATCATTGAAGAGCTAATGCTCTCTATAACTGACTATCTCCATCGGAAAGAAGTATCTGCTGCAGAATTTACTGCGATCTACATCATTACAATTCTTTCTCAACGCTTTCCAGGAAATTGGCTCGGCTCAAAACGCCATGAACCAATTGTACCTACTCATAAACTCCAGACACCAATCAGTACTATAAGTACGCTCTGGGAGCCTAATATCAAGAAAAGGCTTTCTGAATTTTCTACAATTGGTGAGATTTTTAATTTCTTTGCCCTTAAATCCACTCCCCTAACAGTCAACAGGGCCGTGCTTTGCTGGTCCAGCGGCATTTATGGACTGGAGCTCATGTTTCGTATACCTAGTCCCCAAGAGGTCCTTCATCAGCAAAAGCAAGGCCGCAGATGTGTCACAATCATCCTGGATAAGGCCAGGGCCAGTAAGTTTATCCTTGGAGAGCGAGATTCCCTAGGCTTTACGATGCATGATCTCATTCATGCTGATCACTTCTATCAAAATACGCAGTGCTTTGAAGGTCAGCTGGGTTTTTACGGACTTTTAGATTATTGCCTTGAGAGAAACCATTTTGACGACTATTTAAAGGACCCAGAATTTGAAAGAGAATTTGAATATTTGATCTCTGATATGAATGCCTATGCGATTCATTTATTGAAATGCTTTAAGTCTGCAATCCTCCACTACAATCCAAATGGCATGGAGTTTTTTGTAAAATGGGTTCAAGCTCTAGAACTGAATCAAAATGAAACTGACTCTCTGATGTGTCTAAACACAAAGGATTATGAGGGGCAGCAGGACGAGATCCTTTTGGGACTTCTTTCTCGTTATCAATTTAACCGAAAGCGTGCCTTACCATAGTAATATAATGAAACGGCAGTTCCAAGATGCCAAACAGAATGCCCACTCAGCCAACTCTCGGGATCACACATCACCTTAAATTCATCTATCATAAAAAAGACAAAGGCCACACCAAACCAAACTAAGGCATTTTTAAGATTCTTTTCTTTAAGAAAATCTCTTCCATTCGTTTTAATCAGTTCAAGTATCGTCACTGAAAAAATAACTGAACAAATTCCAACTTTAAACCATTTATGAAGTGAGTAAAAACTCAGACATAGTAAAAATTGATAAATTAACAATAAAAGAACTAACACAGGAGTGGAAATGGACTTTTTTTGAGCAAAATTAAAAAGAGCAAAAAAGCTCATGACGAGAACAATCCCTGAAAAATCCATGGCCATCGCAAATTCTAAAAAACTGCCGTGACCAAAAAAGCTGGAGAAGGCCAAAAAAAGAAGGGAGCCAACCCATAGTTTTAGTGCGAGTGATTTTTCTTTAATCTGATAATAAAGCAGAAGTGCAAAAATCACATAAAAGAATGAACTCCAAAATGCAGAATACTGAGCAAGCCATTGATCAACTCGGACTAATTCACAACCACAGTTATCTGGGAGGCAATTCGCACGAGAATATTCAGACCAAATTGGCACCATCTTAAGCTTCAAAGATAGCGGAGTTCTTTTCGTTTTCTCTCACTTCTACTTTTGTAATCCAAGCGCGTTTTCCATAAAGAGACTCAAGAATTTTAGAAGCCTCCTCATATACATATAACGCCGTTCCTTCCATGCCTGGATTTGGAAGAATACGCAGCATGATCGCCCCTTTTGCATCGAGGGCCTTAAAGGTTTCTAACTCTGGATCATCCTGAGCGACTAAAAAAGTATGATCAAAAACTGTTTCAAGCCAAGTTTTTAATTTTTTCAAACCACCAAAATCCACTACCCACCCTTCTTTTGTGAGCTCATTGGCAGCAAATTCAAAAAAGAACTCACGAGAGTAGCCGTGGACATATCTGCAGTGGGATTCTGCCCGCCATTGTCTATGAGTGCATGGAAAGCCAGTAAAACGTTTTGTAGATTTAAAATTTTTTGGATTCATATTATCCTCGTATCATAAGTATTAAGCTTCGGCGAGACTTCTCCAGCCATCGGATTTTTGTCTCATATTTTTCAGCTCTCTAATATATCTTTTCGTCGTAAGATCTACCCCAAGGTGCTTAAAAAAGCGACGAGACAGGTAAGTCTCTGGCCGAGCAACTATTTCTTCTTCACTTTCTTCACTATAACCATATCCAAGAACATGCCCACCCCTTACCAGAATAAATGACTTTTCTTTTAAGGTACGTCCCTCTCCTACGATAATCAAATTATCGGATGGAAATCGGGCCAATCTGGCCAAGGCTTCAACTTGTTGGTTCTTTTTTAAAATCTCTTCTTTTGACTTAGCTCCATCTCGGTAAAGAAATTTTTCTGCAGGAATTTTCCCATCTAGATCTTTTAGTTTCTTTTTTGCATCAAAATATTCCCTAAAATACCAGGCTGCCTCAATCCCATTTTTGTAAGGTCTCACTTTAAAATACTTCTCACCCAAATCATTTTGCTGAACGAGCACAACCCAATGGGGGCGATAAGGAAAATAAAGAAGTTTTCTAAATTCAGCGATAAGTGGGGAGCCAGTGCACTCTCCCTCAATGGTTTCTGCATTTACTAAGAGCTCCCTATTTTCATCTTTAACTTGTAGCAATTCTCTGGCACGTTTTTCCATATTAAACGCAGCTTCTAAATGTATCAGCTTTCCCTTTGCGTCTTTAAAAGATAAAAGACCTGACTTGGATGAAAGCTTCTGTATGCATTTTTCATGATGAGGAAGAAAAAGAATTTTTGGATGAGTTTTTAATCGTAACTGAAATAATTCTTGAAAAAGCGCACAGGTTGCCTGCGCATCACCAATAGCACGATGACGATCTTTTACCTTTATTCCAAAAAAGCGACAAAGAGAATCCAGGTTGTAAGATTTAAGACCAGGAATTTCTAATTGGGCTACTTTTAAAGTACAAAACGTCTTTAACTTTAATTCCTGACCGAGTTCATGAAATTTTTTTCGCAAAAGTTGATAATCAAAATCTGTATTATGGGAAACAAAAACATTTCCTTCAAGTCTCATACGGATACTTTCAGCAACTTCATAAAACTTTGGAGCAGCTGACAATTCTCGTTTTGAAATTGAGGTAAGATCCTGAATAAAATCTGAAACTCCGCTAAGAGGATTCACCAACGTCTCATAAATTTCCGTGATCTTCCCATCTTGATAAGTAATAAGGGCAATCTCGATAATTTCTTTTTCGTCGTGTAGTCCAGTGGCCTCAATGTCGCAAATAACATAGCGTCGAGGATTCATGCCTCTATTGTAGAGTTTTTTTCACAATCTGCACAAGTTTCTGAGTGACAGTTTCGAGCTAAAATGTTGAATTTTCTTATATGTTTAAAATGAATTTGGAAGAATCTTGGAAAAACCTTCTACAAACTGAGCTAGAAAAGCCTTATATGCTTGAATTGAAGCAATTTTTGAGTCAGGAAAAGCAAAATGGTAAAATTATATATCCTCAAGAACAGGATATTTTCGCGGCCTTAAACCTCACTCCTTTTGATAGGGTGAAAGTCGTCATCCTAGGTCAAGATCCTTACCATGGACCGAATCAAGCCCATGGGCTGTGCTTTTCAGTTCGAAAGGGTGTTAAACCACCTCCATCCCTCGTTAATATCTACAAGGAGCTTAGAGATGATTTGGGAATTATCCCTCCCGATCATGGCTGCCTTGAGGCATGGGCGAAACAGGGAGTACTTTTACTCAATAACGTCCTTACAGTTGAGGATGGACTGGCCGGCAGTCATCACCTAAAAGGTTGGGAAGAATTTACAGACAGAATTATTGAACTATTGAATGAAAAAAAAGAAAACCTGGTATTTATCCTATGGGGGACTCCGGCCCAGAAGAAGGCGCAAAAAGTAGACCCTAAAAAACATTTCATCCTTAAATCAGTTCATCCCTCCCCACTTTCAAGCTACAGAGGCTTTTTCGGCTCTAAACCATTCTCTAAAACTAATGCATTTTTGTCCTCTAAGTCCATTACGCCAATTGACTGGAAAATATGATTTTTCAGTAAGTTAACGAATATTTTTGTGTCCTAAGTTCTAGGCCTCAAACTGTCGATAAGACTTCTGTGATAAAGGAGTTAAAAATGTCATTTCCGTTAGAAATCCAGGACCATCATAAACACAACTGTCTTCAAAAATGCTTCTACATGATGAACCTTATTCGCAATAAAAGCATAGATCTTTGGGAAATGTATGCCCCAGTCTATGAAAATCTTAATGTTGATGAATCCTGGGAGTTTTATCATCTTCTAGTTGAAGAATATAGAAATCTCTTAGAGTCTCAGAAGTCACCGGCCCCTAAAAAGAAAAAAACTTCCGCTAAGAAAAAGAAGTAAATCCTTATTAGGCCTAAACGCCAGCTTTCTACTCTGAAAACTTTACCCGTCCTGAGAGATTTTACCCTAGACCTATTAGAAAATTCATACAATGGATGAATGAAAACATTCATTGTACTTTTACTGATCTCCATGAACACAATGGCCGCAAATTACATCTGTCGGACTCAGATGATAAATATGCGACTTAGTACTGATACAGATTTTACCACTCTTGAAATCAGTCACATTCAGACTGGCGAATATTATTATGAAGGTGTTGTTGATGATATTCAGCACCAGAACGGCATAACCACCCTGACTTTTAAAACAGGCCCGCAAATTGTTTTGAATCTTGAATTTCAAAGCGCAGAACTTGAAAGCGAAAATGATAAGCTCTTTGGATTTGTTAATGGAAAATTTAGTGGAGGATTAATTAATAACAGCTCGCTAAAATGTTTGAAGCAGACTATCTAGTTCTTTTCACCACCGCTAAATAAAACGGACCCCAACCACTTGTATCTGGTAAAACCTGCCACCCAAACTCTGTAGGCTCCCCAAAAGAAAACTCCTTACGAATGAGTTCAAAACGACCGGCCCGTTTTTGGTAAAGCTTGGCAATGATGTCATCATTTTCAAGTTTCGAAAGGGCACAAGTAGAATAAACAATGGTGCCACCGACCTTAACAATGTCGAGGGCCGAGGCCAGCATCGCAAACTGACTTATTGCAATTGCCTTGGTTCGGCCGGGGGCCCAAAGATTAAGCTCCTTGGAGTCCTCCAAAACATGGCGCTCTGACGAGCAAGGAGCATCAAGAAGAACTTTATCATACATGCTCTTTTGGTACAGGCTCCATTTCGTGGCATCGTATGAGGTTATGGTCAAATTCTTCTGACTTGATTTAGGAATATAATCATCAAAGATACGGTGAATTCGAGCACGTCTTGCAGCTGAACGGTCATTGGAGATAAGTAATCCTTCCCCCTTAAGCTTAATCGCGCATAAAAAACTTTTTCCACCTGGGGCAGCGCAAAGGTCAACCACCTTCTCTCCAGGCAGAATATCCAAGGCCTCTACAGGCAAGATGCTTGCTGCATCTAGTAGGTAGTAGTTTAAGTATCCGTGATGTGTTTTTTCTGGCTGGGGAAAAACATCTTTCACATCGTGAGAAAAAGTGAGTCCACTTACTTCTAGAGGCACATCGGGAAACTTATAAAAAGACCATGGATTTGCCACGGCCACATGTTTTTTTGGAGCAAGCAAAGCCTCTTTAATACGGGGCCATCGCTCTCCGTACATATCTTGGTAAAATTGATTGAATCCTTCAGGGCCTTTCAATGGTGTCATAGTTTTATTTTACCCAATTTTTTAAAAAATAATCTGAGATTTAGCATATTTAAAGCACATATCTTTATAGACCAAAAAGGTCTGTTATAGTTTTATCAAATCCGTGCTATCTCATTAGAATGAAGATCACTTGCCTAATTTTAATGATATTGTTTTTATCTACTGTAGGAGCAAAATCTATGAAAAAAGAAGTCGCGACACTTGCTGGAGGATGTTTTTGGGGAATGGAAGATATCATTCGGAATATCCCTGGGGTCCTCAACACAACTGTAGGTTACACAGGCGGGCTAATAGAGAATCCAAATTACAGTATTGTGAAACTTGGAACTTCAAACCATGCTGAATCCGTTGAGGTAGAGTTTGATGCTTCAAAAATTACTTATTCCGAATTACTAAATTTCTTTTTCAAAATGCATGACCCTACGACGATAAATCAACAGGGTAATGATAAGGGGACACAATATCGCTCGGTCATTTTTTTCCATAATGAAGAACAAAAAATCACTGCATTAGAGATGATTAAAAAAGTTGATGCTTCAGGAAAATGGCCAAGACCAATTGTGACTCAGGTTATTCCTGCTTCAAAATTTTATCCCGCTGAAGAATACCACCAGGATTATCTTAAAAAAAATCCTGGTGGATATACATGTCACTGGTTAAGAAATTAATCGTTTATTTTTTTGAAAGAAACCAGCACTTTGGACGAAGACCTCTCTGATCTCCGTTGGCCTGATGGCATGCCCCGACTTGTTCATTGTCATCATCAAATTCAAGTGAATCGGAAACTGGACAGATTGAACCTTGAAAAAAAGTGTCTAATCGACATTGGGCATACGGATGCATATAGTTCATTGCTCTAACAATTTGAGGATCTGGTGTTTCAAATTTTGGCTCAAATGAATCATGATCAAGATCTTGGATCATAAGAGAAACCGAGCGTCCCGCCAACGCCATTCTCTGACAAAGGGCCAACTCCTTATCATTGCCATAGGTTTTTTCACATTCAGTCTTAACAGTTGATGGAATTAAAATGTTTTGAATCGCCAAAGTATTATCCGATTTTTCCCACACGCGGCGAAGGCACTTCATAGTTGTATAGTAGTCGGCCTGACCTTCGGCACTGGACCAACGATTTGTTGTCTTCTTTGGATAGCCACCAAAATGGTGACCAAGTTCATGGCAAAGAACAGCGACAAGACCATCTCTGGTAATATCTTTATGACGGGCAAGTCCACCATAGACCGTGATATAATATTTTTTATCTCCCCAGTCCGATATTTGTTCTGCATAAGCATTAACAGTATTTGATGCCCATGAGCCAATAACGATTAATTCTGCCTTATCTCTGCTCTCAACTTCTTCAAGGAAGAAATTTTGAAATCCCTTGATAGAATCTTTAAATTCTTTCTCCGTTATATCATTTGCAAAAGCTGAATTTACGGGAATTGAAATCTGTCTTTTATTTAACGCCAATCCACCATCGCAGGCAAAAGACTGAAAAGAAACTGCCAAAAGAAATAAACCAATAACATTCATAAAACTCCTTAAATGAGTCTTATATTTTTCCAATTTTGATCAGGATTGTAAATCAAACTAGCTGAGCTCTGGGATAAAAGGAATTAAATAATTTTGAGTCCAGAATGATTTAAGAATTTGTAATGATTCCCCAGTAAAGCCTAAAAATTCAAGACCAACCTGGAATTTCGAACTATGCTCCACTGCCTTATACCATCGACATATCGCAACAGTTTTGATTTCCTTCTCTTTAAAGCGTAAACAAAGATGAATTATCTTACCTTTGCTCCATTCTATCTCAGGCACTTCTAAAATGATCGCAATTCCTCCCCTTCCAATGGACAGCTCATTTAGGGAAATTTTCTCGACAAGAGTTTCACTAAAATTGACCTCAACTTGTTCCTCAGACCGATAGGGATACTGAGAAAATCTTTCCTCGAGAGGAATTGTAAATCTAATGGCCAGCCGTATCAACTCTTCGAGTTGAAAAGGCTTGCTCACGATAGCTTCTGCTCCAAGTGCGAGGGCTTCCTCGCAACTAACATCAGCAAATCCAGTGATAAGAATAAGGGGTGGATTTGAGGTGTTTTTTGCTTTTACGAAATTAAGTAGATCTATTCCAGAGCCACCCGGCATACGAATATCAGATATGATTAAATCAATGTGATGATGCTCTAATATGGATTTTGCGAGGGTTATATTTTCGGCTTCAAAAGTTTTCGCGCCCATATATTGAAGTTCTGAGCAGATTATTTCTCGAAGGTCTGCTTCATCATCAACAACTAAAAAAGTTTTAGAACTAAGGGTCATGTCTTCCATGACGAAATAATAGAATAAAACATCAGAGTTAGACTCATATTAAGCGAAAAAAGAAAAAAATTAAGACAGTCTTAGGCCAGAGAAAATAGGTTTATTTTAGAAATAATACCTTGAGCCTACTAATAAATGCAGCTCCAAGCCAGTTCTTCCAATAAAATCTGCGATTGGCGCTATTTCAGTGAAAAGATCAGCTAACTTGTCGTTAAATTTATAGGCAACTCCAACTGGAACTCTTGCTCCAATCTCAATCGAATCTGAAAAAGCCATTCGTCCACCAATTCCGTAATACAAATCGAGAGGATAAACATCATTCAAATAGAGAAAATCTTCTTTATGGAAAAGATAGTCTGAATGAATGCTAAAGTTGCTACCTGACCCCAAAGAAAGACCCATACCTGCATCAACTGCATGGTTATCATCTAACCAGTATTTCCCACTCAAACCAGTCGGGTTTCCAAACATTGCACCTAAACCAAGTCTATTTTCGGTGGCAAATGCACAAGATGATAAAATTAGGATAAAAAGAGTAATAAGTAGTTTCATGAGTTCTCCAATCAATAATCAAAAATGTTATTCACCTTGTGGGCAGTTGTCAAAAACTATGCTTGAATTAAGTCATGAGTTTTAGAAATGCCCTACTTCTATTTTCAATAACCATGCTAGGCTTCTGCATGACCCTTTATTTTCAATCCGAAAATAGCTTTCGATCAATTAATATTGAACAGTATAAAAATCTTCAATATAACGAAGCTCGCTCTCATCCCTTGGAAGAATTTAATCAAAAAATAGCCCCTCTTCGCTTAGAAGATGTATTGCATGACCTCTATGAAAAAAATAAGCTGGCCGGAGTGAAGACCAGAGTTATGGAAATTGGGTTTGGTAATGGTCGAGTTTTGATTGAGCTAAAAAAGAAATTTCCCCTAGTCGAATTTTATGGAATCAACAAAGAGAAGACTCATACTTTTTATAGGCGGGAAAGCTTTATTCTAACAGCGTTAAAATTTAATATCATGAACAAGGATGAAGCTGAAGATATGACTCTTCCCTTTGTCGTCTTTCAAGATCTGGACTTTGGCAGGAGCATTCCGTACGACGAAAATAAATTTGATCTCATTTTCTCACAGAGCACAATCCCTCATATTCGATACACATTTGAGATGTTTAACGAAATTTTGAGGGTTTTGAAACAAGGCGGAATCAGTCTTCACTCAGATGTTACAGGAGTGAATATTTTTTCAAAAAGTACACTCCTCTCTTTAACGGAAGCAGCAAATGAGATGAGAAAAAGAGGCCTTGAAATCAATGTTCTAGATAATCCGACAAGCCTGCGGTTTATAAAAACATCTACCCAAAAGAACTTTCCAGTAACCCCTCACCAGCCGATTCCTGTGCAAACAGAAAGTCTCTCAAGTGAATTGCGCCGTCCAGAGATGAGCTACAATCTAAATAATGAATAAAAAAAGGGGCCCTTTTCAAGGCCCCTTAGACAGATTCAGTGCTCTCGCTTTTCTAGCTACCGCACGAAACACAAGCTTCAGGATTTTCTAGGGAACAAACCATAGCTGCGGCTTGATCAGCAACAGTCGTCTGAGTTGGTTCTTTAATAGTGAACTTAATAGCATCAACAGCAGGCCGAGTTCTAAGGTAATACATTCCAGTTTTAAGACCTAGTTTCCAGGCCGCAAAATGAAGTGATGATAATTTACCAAAATTAGTATCTTCCATGTGGATGTTTAAGCTTTGAGACTGATCGATGAAGGCCCCACGGTCAGCTGCCATTTCAAGGATCGACTTCTGCTTAATTTCCCATACTGTTCTGTACAATTCCTTCATATCAGCAGGAATCTCTGGAATGTACTGTACCGATCCATTGTGAGCGATGATACGGTCCTTCATTTCTTCATTCCAGAGACCAAGCTGAATAAGGTCACGCACTAAGTGCTTGTTAACCATTGCGAATTCTCCAGAGAGAACTCGACGAGTATAAATGTTAGAAGTAACAGGTTCAATACACTCATTGTTTCCAAGGATCTGTGAAGTTGAAGCTGTAGGCATTGGGGCCATTAAAAGTGAATTACGAACACCGTAAGTCTTAATTTTAGCTCTTAAAGAATTCCAATCCCAACGAGAGGAAGTTTCAACACCCCATAGGTCATGTTGTAGGATACCTTT
>CANHJD010000067.1 GCA_947461145.1 Bacteriovoracaceae bacterium | reverse complement strand
TGGGTTACGAGCAATACCTTCAAGAGCTACAGAAGCAGCTTTACCTTGAGCCATTGTTCCGCCGATAACAGCAGATGCGAAAGCGATTGCAGCAGAAAGAACTACCCATGAATTAGCGTCCATTTTATTTTCCTTTTGTTAGACGTGATCTATTAATGATGATGTTCATGCTCACCATGATCGTGATGAGCAGTGGCCATACCAATATAAATCATTGTTAATAGTGTAAATACGAATGCTTGCAAGAAACTTACAAAAAGCCCCATTCCGTAAAACGGAATAGGAACAATATAAGGAACAAGCTCAGAGAAGATTCCAAGAATTAAGTGATCTCCATCCATGTTCCCACGAAGACGTAGTGCCAATGAAAGCGGTCTTACTGAAACAGAAATAATTTCAATTGGAAAAACAAGAATCGCAAGAGCAGGCATTGGACCTGCAAAGTGCTTCATATAATTAACAAAGCCTACTGCCTTTATTCCCTGAAAATTAAAGTACAAAAATGTAAAAATACCGAGTGCCAAAGTTGTATTTAAATTTTGATTGGCAGTTATAAAACCAGGAAGAACTCCCATCATGTTATTTAACAGAATAAAACAAAAGACAAATATTACGTATGGGAAATAACGTTTTGCACTCTCTTCACCCATAACTGTTTTAGCTGTGCTGTACATTGCCTGGCCCAAGGCCTCTAGAATATTTCTAAGAGAAATTCCTTTATCTGGAATGATCGCATTTTTTAGAGAAGAAACTTTTGCTCTGTAATAAACACCCATTAAAAGAAAAACTACTGACCCAAAAATGAGCGCTAGTGTATGAGCGGGAATATGAGTAGCGTGTGAAGCATTGTTAAAGAAATTGTAACCACTGCTAGCTGAAGCAGAACTAGTGATAATCAATGCAATCAAATACAAGTATTTCATGGTTATCCTATTAAAATTTAATAGTTGTTTTTAATACTTACGACCTGAATTATCAATTGAAAAATCATTAGTAATAGGACTTTGGGAGTTAATTCCTTGTTATAAAAATAGATCATGAGCACGGCAACAGCAAGAAGCGTCATTTTTAACCCCATCAGGAGAAAGATTTTCCTAACTGAACGCATCGAGTCACCATCAGTTCCGGCCATGGACCTTGAAACTTCGTTAACCATCTTTAAAAGGGTAGTGTGATTCATCACTAAAATGCCCAGAACGAAAATCAGGGCAAGAGCGTCTAACCAATTACCTTTTGCTAGCAAAATTGAAGTGACCACATTAATGGTCGATAAAAGGTAGAATTTTTTTGTTACTTTTTTTTCCATGAGACCATTATCATTTTGATTAATATTAGTGTTACTACTGAAATAAGAATAAGTTGCGCCCAACCTTGGGTAATAATTCCGGCCTTTACTAATTCTTGAAACCCAAAAAATACCCCCATAATTGTTGAGGGCAATCCTAGTGCTAGAGCGAGTGCTTTTTGCCAGCTTTTCATTCATTCCTATTTTTTATTTCAATTAAGATAAAAAAACTAACGCTTTCTGGCAACACGCCTATCGTAGAGAGATTTTAACCGAGCTCTTAGAACTTCCGGGTTTGGGTATGTTGGAAGTAGGGAGTAGTAGATATTATAGGCTTCTTTCAGTTTTTCATTTGATTCATAGGCGTTTGCAATCAGGAATTTCACCTTTGTAATCTGATCTTTGCGTCGCTCTCTTTTTAGGTATTCAAACCAATACTCAACAGCTTTATCCCAATTTTTATTATAAAATTCAATCAGGGCCATCTGATTGTACGCCTCAACATAATAGGGATTAGTTGGTTGGCTTATAATCTGATTAAAAATCTCCCTGGCCTTACTATATTTTCCAAGCTCAAAATACGATTCTCCAACTTTTAAAAAGTAGTAATCATAATTTTTTAATCTAGGTTTCACATCCATAAGTATTTCATAAGCATGGATGGCTTCAGGAAAATTTTTAGCAAAAGTGAAATTGATATCCGCTATTTTTTCAAGTGACTTAACCTGCCAAAGTGGGTCATCAACATTTTCAACAATAAATTGGTAGTACTTGAGTGCTTTAACTTGCTCATCAAGATAAAGATAATAAATCTCGGCCAACTGATAATTAATTTTTGTCTTTATTATTTTTGAAGGATTCTTTTTTAAAATTCGCTCGTAAAGTCCAACTGCTTTTGAGAATTCTTGCTGATCTACAAATTTTTGAGCTGAAAGAATGTCTTGATTTAGTCCTGAGGTAAAGTCACATGAACTTAACCCCAGGATAAATATTAAAATTAAAAGATTACTGAACAGGCGTTTCAGTTGGTGTTCCATCAGTTGTATCTTCATCTGGATCAATTATTTTCTCAACTGCCACAACTTTCTCATCTGGCTTAACATTAATAAGTCTCACGCCTTGAGTATTTCTTCCAAGAAGTGAAATACCAGATATTTTGGTTCTAATAACCTGGCCCTTATCAGTGATGATCATTAGATCATCTTTATCAGTCACTGGAAGAATGCCCATGATCTCACCAGTTTTTTCAGTCAATTTCATGGCCAGAATACCCTTACCGCCACGAGATTGTTTTCTGTACTCCTCTGCAGCAGAACGTTTTCCATACCCTCGCGAAGTGACTGTTAGAATTTCAGATTTATCATCGATTACTTCCATTCCAATGACTTCTTCATCGTCTTCTAGACTCATGCCTTTAACACCTTGAGAAACTCGTCCCTGAGCGCGGCAATCGTCTTCAAAGAACCGGATAGATTTCCCACCTGAAGAAGCAAGAAGAACATCTTTTTTACCATCAGTAATTCGTACAGCTAGAACAGCATCCCCATCAACAACCTTGATTGCTTTCAAGCCGTTTTGGCGCATATTTTTATATTCTGAAAGTTCTGATTTTTTAACAATACCCTGTTTAGTAGCAAAGATTAGGAAGTGACCTTCAGCTTCCTTAGGAACTGTAATGATCTCTTGAACCTTTTCATCCGCAGGAACGTTGATGATATTGACTACATTCCGGCCCTTGCTCGTGCGTTGCCCCTCAGGAATTTGATAAACCTTAATAGAGAAAACTGTTCCCTTATCAGTGAATATCATCAAAGTATCGTGTGTATCAGCGGTGAAAATGGAGGTGTAGAAGTCTTCATCTAGATCTGCACCTTTAACACCTTTACCACCTCGTTTTTGAGAACGGTAAGTGTCGATTGCCATACGCTTTAAGTAACCTTTTTGCGTAATTGTGACGATCACTTCTTCATTTTTAATCAGATCTTCCATCTGAATTTCATCAGCCTGAGCGATGATTTCAGTTTTACGAGCATCACCGTAATTCTCGCGAATTTCTAAAAATTCCCCACGGATAATATCTTTAATTTGCTCTTCAGATCCTAAAATTCCTTCTAATCTCATGATCTCTTTCACAATGGCTTCGTAGTCCGCAATGATCTTATCTCTTTCAAGACCAGTTAAACGCTGAAGACGCATATCCAAGACTGCCTGAGCTTGGATTGCAGAAAGTGTGAATGTTGTCATTAATTGATCTTTAGCCTGGGCAGGACCCTCAGCTTTTTTAATCAATTCAACAATCGCATCAATATTTTCTACGGCAATTTTAAGACCTTCTAAAATATGTGCGCGCTCTTTAGCTTTCTTTAATTCGTAAGTAGTTCTGCGGATAACAATTTCACGACGGTGTTCAATGAAGCACTGTAATTGTTCCTTTAAATCCATTACCCTTGGCTGACCATTGTAGATCGACAAGAAAATGATACCAAAAGAAACCTGCATCTGAGTTTGCTTATACAGACGGTTAAGGATTACTGAGGCCTGTTCACCACGTTTAATATCAATAACAACTCTAATACCTTCTCTTGAAGACTCATCACGAATATCAGAAATTCCTTCAATTGCTTTTTCAGTTACTAGCTCAGCAATTTTTTCAATGAGCTTGGCCTTATTCACTTGATAAGGAAGTTCAGTTATCACGATTTGCTCGCGATCATTTTTCTTAACTTCAATATCGGCTTTAGCACGAATTTGAATTACACCTTTACCAGTATGATAGGCCTGTTGAATGCCAGCAGTTCCATGAATCGCACCCGCAGTTGGAAAATCTGGTCCTGGGATTATTTTTATTAAGTCATGAACAGTGACATCTGAATTATCAATGAGCAAAAGTAGCCCATTCATTATCTCAGTTAAATTATGCGGAGGAATATTTGTTGCCATCCCTACAGCAATACCGGCAGAACCATTAATGAGCAGGTTTGGAACTTTTGTTGGAAGAACAGTTGGCTCCTGGAGTGAACCATCATAGTTATCTTGCCAATCAACTGTTTCTTTATCGATATCACCCAACATATCGTTGGTTAGTTTTTGCATTCTTACTTCAGTGTATCGCATCGCCGCTGCATTATCTCCGTCAATCGAACCGAAGTTCCCTTGACCGTCGATGATGGTGTATCTCATAGAAAAATCTTGAGCGAGACGAACCATTGCCCCGTAAACTGCTGAGTCACCATGTGGATGGTATTTACCGATAACATCACCAACCACACGAGCTGACTTTAAATATGGTCTATTGTGATAGTTATTGAGCATATGCATGGCATACAAAACTCGACGGTGAACAGGTTTAAAACCATCACGAACATCGGGTAATGCGCGACCAACGATTACAGACATGGCGTAATCGAGGTAGCAGTTTTTCATCTCATCTTGAATTAAGAGAGGCTGAATATTTCCATGGTTAGCTTGAGAATTGTTATTTTCATCGCTCATAAATCATTCGTCCTTAAAAAATTAAATATCGAGGTTACGCACATTCAGAGCATTTGTTTCCACAAATTCTCTTCTTGGATCAACCTGGTCACCCATGAGAACTGAGAATACTTGGTCAGCATCAATCGTATCTTCAATCTTAACTTGAAGCAGGGTTCTGTTTGCTGGACTCATCGTAGTTTCCCAAAGTTGCTCTGGATTCATTTCTCCTAGACCCTTATAGCGCTGAATGTAAGCGCCTTGGCGACCCTCTTGAGAAACAAAAGTTGAAAAATCTAAAAACCCTGAATGTTTTGTTGATGATCCCTGATGTTTGATTACGAATTCTGATTTCAAATAACGTTTAATTCCATCATGCTGATTGATCAAATCTGCAAATTCAGCTGAATCCGCAAAATGTAAACCAAGACGGAAATTCTTTGTCTTCAGAGCAGAAGTGACTTGAACGCGTAATTGATAACCTAGATTTTTTACGTCTTCTTCAACCTTAAGTTCATATTTTTTAAGATCAACATGATCGACGGCCTTTAGTTTTGCCATGATGGACTGAGCGTAAGCTTCAAGCTTAGCCTTGTCTTTCATCATGTCGGCCTTAAGTGTTCCGTCTTCTACAATAGCTTTTAAGAAATAAGCATCATAATGACGGTCATAAGAATCTAATGTGTTATTAAAATTTCTGAATTTATTAACGAGAGCTTTAACTGTTTCAAGCTCCATTTTTTGTCCATCAATGTCTACTTCACAATCAGAGAGAGAGCTTGAAACGAGATAGGATTCAAGTTCACCACCATCTTTTAAATAGCGCTCATTTTTACCTTTTTTATATTTATAAAGAGGAGGTTGAGCGATGTAGAGATGACCTCTTTCAACGATTTCCGGAAATTGACGATAGAAGAGAGTAAGAAGAAGAGTTCTAATGTGAGAACCATCCACATCCGCATCTGTCATAATCACGATTTTGTAATATCGAAGTCTTGAGATATCAAAAGAATCTTTACCAATACTCGTTCCAATTGCTTGCACGAGCATTTTAATTTCATCATTGGATAACATTTTATCGTAACGAGCCTTTTCTACGTTAAGAATCTTACCTTTTAAAGGAAGAACGGCTTGTGTTCTACGATCACGTCCTTGTTTAGCAGATCCGCCGGCGGAATCACCCTCAACAATGTAAATTTCACAAAGTTCAGGGTTTTTTTCCTGACAGTCTGCCATTTTCCCCGGAAGACCAGAAAAATCAAGTGCAGTTTTACGACGAGTTAATTCACGGGCTTTGCGTGCAGCCTCTCTTGCTGCTGCTGCATCGATGGATTTTTTTAGGATTGTTTTCCCAACATTCGGATTTTCTTCAAGGTAAATTTTGAATCTATCCCCAACAAGTGAATTTACAATTCCTTCAACTTCGGAGTTACCAAGTTTTGACTTAGTTTGTCCTTCAAATTGTGGGTTTGTTAGCTTTACTGAAACGATCGCCGTTAAACCTTCACGCATATCATCGCCCGTTAGAGCAATTTTTATGTTCTTAAGAAGATTGTTATCTTTGGCATAGTTATTCAGAACGCGGGTCAGCGCCGTCTTAAAACCAGACACATGAACACCACCTTCTGGAGTGTTAATGTTGTTAGCATAAGAGGTCATGGTTTCAGAATAACCATCAGTCCACTGCATAGCGACTTCTACTTCATAATTATCTCGTGATTGGAAGAAATAGATTGGATCTTTATGAATTGGAGTCTTTGCGCGATTTAGATACTGAACGAATTCTCCTAAACCACCTTCATAATGGAAGGTCTCTCCCTTATCAGTTCTTTCATCGTGAATAGAAATTTTTAAACCTTTATTTAAAAATGCCATCTCACGAAAACGGTTAGCAAGAGTGTCGTAATTGTATTCAACAATTTCGAAAATTTCGTTATCGGATTTAAATGTAACAGTGGTTCCTGTGTCTTTTGGATCACAATCCCCAATAACTTTTAAAGGTTCTTTAGCAGCACCATGGGCAAATTCTAAACGGTGAACCTTGCCATGTTTTTTGATTTCTAGGCGTACCCACTTAGATAGTGCGTTTACAACTGAAGCTCCCACACCATGGAGACCACCTGAAACTTTATAAGCTCCACCCTCTTCATTGAATTTTCCACCTGCATGAAGCTTTGTATAAACGATTTCTGCAGCGGATATTTTTTCTGTTGGGTGAATATCTGTTGGAATACCGCGTCCGTTATCCACAACAGTAAGTGAATTATCAACATGGATAATTACCTTAATGTCGGTACAATAACCCGCCAGCGCCTCATCGACCGCATTATCCACAATCTCGTATACACAGTGATGGAAACCACGAAATCCGGTATCCCCAATGTACATACCAGGTCGTTTTCTTACGGCTTCAAGACCTTCAAGAATTTTAATCTGGTTAGCGTTGTATTCAGTGTTAACTTTCGAAATAGAATCAGGAGTTTGATTCATTCATGGGCTCCTAGCCTTGGTTTATGAGCGTTCCGTGTTCAATTAAAATTTTTTTTGAATTTGGAATTTTTTCCAATTCAATCCTAAAATTCTCATTGGCAGTAGTGATCAGTACCTGGAATTGTTTAGTTTCCAAATATTGGATCAAATTTTTCCATCTCTGGCTATCCAATTCACCTGAAACGTCGTCAATGAGCACTATAGGATAAGAGGTAAACTTATACCTAAAAAGCTCAATATAGGCAAATATAAGGCTCAGAAATGCCATTTTCTGCTGGCCCAATGAACAGAATTCAAACGCATTGAGTCCATTAAAGCTAAAAATGAAGTCATCTCGGTGAATTCCGACTCTGGTAACCTGAGCCTTAATGTCACTCATTTCTTGATGACGATAAAAGTCATAAATTTTCTTTGAATCCCACTTTGTGAAAACACTTTCTAAAGTCATTTCTAAGCGATGGTCCTCTGAAAATATCGCTTTGAAAGTAGGTGTGATATGGAAATTAAGATCTTTTAGAAATTCATCACGTTTTGTTGTTATCAAATAAGTATAATCGGCAATTTGCTCATCAATGGCCCTAAGTTGCATGGAGGTATTCTGTCCTCCCATTGCCAAAATGGAATTTCTAAATCTTATGGCCTTCTGGAATCTTCCAAGAATTTGCTTATATTCTTTATCTATCAGAGATAAGTGTGAATCAAACCACTGTCGTCTAAAGGTCGAACTTGTATGAAACGAGTATGAGTCAAAAGGATTTATAAAAACTGATGTTGACGGTGTTTTTGACTTCTCAAAGGTATTATTAAGGTACCTTTCTTCAATTTCATCATTAAGTCTAATTGAATATGAAGCAATGTCTTCCGTGTTTTGGAAAACTGATTGAATAATCACTTCAGGACTCTCACCCTCTATGTTGATCATTTGTGAATAACTTGTATTTTTACGAAATGATTTTTTATTTGTTAGAAGATAAACAGCTTCTAGGAGATTTGTCTTTCCATTGCCATTTTCTCCAAAGATACAATTAATACCATTGGAAAATTCAAAAACATCATTTTTGAGGTTTCTAAAATTTTGTGCCTGTAATTTTTTAACTTTCCAACAATTCATCCACAATTAAAGTTTAAGTGGCATAATAATGCCAAGGAACTCTGGAAGATCATCTGCTTTAATCACAACTGGACTAAGTTCGTTATTAAATTCAAAAGTTACATCAGTATCGTTAAAGACCGAAAGACTATCTACAAGATACTTAGCATTGAAGCCAATTTCAGTTGCCTTACCATCATAGGCGATAGGTAAAGTTTCATTAGCCTGACCTAGAGCTGGATGATTTGTAGATATTGTTAGGACGTTATTTGCAACATTTAGCTTTATGCCATTCGTTTTTTCATTTGAAAGAATTTTAATTCTCTTAACAGCATTTAAAATAGCATTTCTATCAATATGAAATTTATTTGAAGTTTTTGCAGGAATAACAGTCTGGTATTTTGGGTATTCTCTTGCAATTAATCGAATCGACAAAAAATATTCGTCACGAGCATTAACAAACATAAATGAATCATCCAATGAAATGGCTATATCTTCATCAGTGTAGGTTTCAGAAATCTTTTTCAATTCTGAAATTCCCTTTCTAGGGATAATAACTCCATCAACAAGAAATTTATTTTCACCCATGATTTCATTCGTATCTAACAAGGCTAACCTGTGACCATCAATGGCCACTGAACGAAGCTTCGAGTCAGTCATCTGAAAGAAAATACCATTTAAGTACAATCTAGTCTCATCTGTTGAAATTGCATGAGATGTTTTATTAATAATATGAGCAAGTTGTTTTGTCTTAAGACGAAATTCAGAGCTTTGATTTTGAAAATTAAGCTGTGGAAACTCATCTGCGCTAATTACTAAAAGTGTATAATTGATATTTTTACAATTTAAATTTAAAAGATTGTTTTTATCAACACTAAGCATGAGATCTTCATTAGGAAGCTCTCTTAAGATATCAGAAATATTTTTTGTATTTATACAAAAGCTTCCCTCTTCTTCGATTTTAGCATTCAAAATTATTTTAGCAGAAACTTCTAAGTCCGTTGCAATCAATTCTAGTTTTTGCCCATGTGATTTAATTAAGCAATTCGTAAGAATTGGTCTTGAATTTTTTTTATCAACTACAGATAGTACTTTATTAATAGCATCACGAAGTACATGGGATTGAATTGTTAGTTTCATAAATTTTCCTTAGAAGCGGTACAATGGTTTTAACTTCATGGGCTCACTTTATCAAGTAGAGCTGCCCCCATAGGTCCACTTTCTTTTTCCCTTCTTTAATATGTATTTATATATTCTTTATATAATATTGCTGGGAAAGTGTGGATCATTTTAGTCGGTTTAAGTAATTATAGTAAGTTAACCCTATATTTATCCATTTTTATCCACTATCGGTTCAGAATTCAAAATTTCTAGTTACGTATATCATTTTTACTTTCGGGATAATTTGAAGCTTTTCCACACCCTTTTTTAGTGGCCGTTAAATTTGCATCACGTTAACAATTTTTTTTGTTACTTTTAATCCACGTGAGTTATTTTTTATCCACATTTTTTCCACATTGTGGACAATTCATCTGTTAATGGTCAGTTTTTAACAATTTGATCTGTTAATTTGTTAATAAGAACTTAATTTTTTTAATATTTGCCTAAAAAAAAAGCCCTGGTTTCCCAAGGCTTTTTTCGTTTTGAATCTATTACAAATTATAATTGTTTCTCTAAATCAAGAACTTGTTGAGCAAGGATGGATTCTATTTTTATTCTATCTTTAATTGTATTAATTGCGTGAAGGACGGTTGAATGATCTCTGCCACTAAAGTACTGCCCATTCTCTTTTAAAGTGGGTTTTAGGAGCTTATTAATAAGGTACATGGTCACTTGCCTAGGCAAAGCCACTTCTTTAGTTTTGGCCTTACCTCTTAGATCACCAAGTGGTATTTTATAATAGTTACATACTGTTTTTGCTATTGTCTCAACTGTTATGTGTTTTTGATTTTCAAGCTCTTCATTTAAATTTAAATGTTCTTTTGCAACCTCTAAATCAATATCTACTTTCAATATCGAAGTAACCGCACCAAGTTTTATTAGGCAGCCCTCTAGTTCACGGATATTGCTTTTCACACATTTTGCAATCAGAGTTACAACGTCATCACTTAGATAAATGTCTTTTTCAATGGCTTTTTTCTTAAGAATAGCAATTCTAGTTTCTAGGTCCGGTTGTTGAACTTCTACCGGTAAAGCTGATGATAAACGAGTTCTAATTCTATCTTCAATACCATCAATTTCTTTAGGTGGTTTATCAGATGTGAAAACGAGCTGCTTTCCTCTTTCCATCAATTCATTAAAAATATGAAAGAATTGATCTTGTGTGCCTGATCTATTTTTTAGTTCATGAATATCGTCAATTATTAGGACATCTGTTTTCTCAACATATTTCTGTCTGAATTCCTGGAATTTTTTGTCTTGAATAAGTTGAATCATCTCGTTCATAAACTTGTTTGCAGATGTAATACAAATTCTCATGCTAGGCTTATTGTTTTGAATAGAATTTGCAATAGCATGTACTAAATGTGTCTTACCTAGACCTGAATTCCCATAAACGTACAAAGCAGGGTAGGTTTTACCAGGATCTTTCGCCACTGCCATCGATAATGCGTGAGCAATATTATTAGAGGTTCCAACAATAAAATTTTCAAAAGTCTTATTAGTATCTATTTGAGAACTTGAAGTTGGAGCTAAGTGTTCAATAACTTGTGACTCAACGGCTTTATAAAGATCATCTTTTGTAGGGGAGAGATCTTGAATAAAAAATGAGTTGTTTTTAGCATTTTCTATTTTTGTAGTTTTAATTGAATTTAAAATATTTTCAGAGTTCGAGCTCATTGAAGACTTACTTCCTAGAACTTGAATAACTACTTGAAATTCTTTTCCAAGAATCTCCATTAAAGCTTGTTTTATTGTCTCTAAATCATGTGTTTCAATCATTTTTTTGATGAAACTCGTTGTAACTACGAATTCAACAATTTCTTGATTAATTGATGAAACAGTCAGCGTATTTGCAAAATAGGCATGAAACTTGTTTGGATTTATCAATCCTTTAATATGTTCTAAAATCGCTTCAGTGATAGTTTTTAATTCTTCACTTGAAAATTCTGAATCAACCTTGGGTTGGTTAGTCGTAATAGATTTTAACGTTTTCTCTATTACTACTGACGATACCATCTTTTCTTGAGGTAACGCGACAGGTTGAGCCTCATTAAGGTTATCTAGCTTAAGAAAATGATCAAAAGGAAACTTTTGTGTCATTGATCCTACAAATTTGATTGAGTTAGTATTAAAAAAGTTCGAATGAAGTAACACTCCAAAAGATGAATATCAATAACTGGCCTCTAACAAGACCTTACTCTGACGCCTTGGTTTATAAATATTATTGACCCTATTCCAATTTTACTGTAAATAGATGGTTCAAAATTTCACTATAGTACTATTTCGAGGAAAAATTATATGAGTATGCAAAAAAGAACTTGGCAGCCTAAGAAAACAAAAAGACTTCGTGATCATGGATTTCTTAAAAGAATGTCTACTGCTGGCGGGAAAAAAGTAATTAGCCGTCGTCGTGCTAAAGGCCGTAAGAGCCTAACTGTTTCAACTGGTACCAAGTAAGAGATGACCGAGGTTTCACCTTTCGGTCTTCCAAAGTCTCTTAAACTTACCCAAAAAAAAGATTTCGAATACCTTCGTGAGCAGAGCCTAAGAGGCTTTGCTCATCCGTTGGTCTGTTTCTATAAGCCTTCGCTAATTAACTCTAATAAAGCCAGGTTTGCCATGAGCGTTTCCAGAAAAATTGGAAAAGCGCACGATCGTAATCGTTATAAGCGGCTTCTTAGAGAAGCTTTTCGCCTTCACCCCGCAATTAAGAATACTCAGTTGGATATGCTTTTTGTGATAATTAAGACTCCAGATAACGAGAAACAGTTACTCGATGCATTTTCTAGAGTCTGTTCTAATTTGTGCCGAGCAAAATGAATAAGCTAGCTGATTTTCTTCTTAGGTTTTATCAAATTTTAATTTCACCTTTTTTGGGAATGAACTGTCGCTTTTATCCTTCCTGTTCACAATATTCTAGAGAATGTTTTAAGAAGTTTTCCTTCCCTTTAGCTTTGTGGTATTCATTTCGGCGCATTTGCAAATGTCATCCGTATCATCCGGGCGGGAGTGATCCAATTCCTTAGCCCCATTGTTCATTGGAGTAAAAATGGTTTCTGATCAAAAAAATGCTTTTTTAGCAATTTCCCTCTCTGCCCTTATTCTTTTTGGATGGCAGTACTTTTTCGCCCCTAAGTTTCAGCCTGCCCCTATAGAGGCAAAAGTTACTACGACAACTGCAACTGTTGTTAATAAAGACGCTGCTCTAACATCTACTCCACCTTCAGCTGGTCCTATAGAACCAGTTGTTCAACTTGAAGAATATGCGCTAACCTCTGGAAATGTTGAAGTTTCCTTAAATAGCAATTTCATCATTTCAAATTATACAAACCCTCAGGCAGCTTTTAATTTTCTTGAAACTGTTGGTTCAAAAGAGCCCTTAAAAGTTGTTTTTGATTTTGGTCAAGGTTTTCAGGCCATTACTCTTCAAAAACTTGCAGATAATAAATTCTATGATGCTTCTCATGATTTAACAGTAGTAACTGCTATTAATGATAAAGGTGTAACTTCTTTCAATGTGACCTCTTCGAAGCCATTTAGATATAAATTCACCTTTGCTTCTAAAGAGAAGAGACTTGAAAATGGTCAGCAACGTTATTTCTCTGTCTTTACTGACAAGCTTACTCATTTAGATATTGGCGAAGAGGAAACTCAAGATCAGTCTATTAATTGGGCGGGAATTGATTTTAATTATCACTTATTTGGTCTTTATTTTGAAAAAGAGACAGCCTTACTTTATAAGAATGAAACGAATTCTACCCTTTCAATTTTCTCAAATAAGTCTGAGAATGCTGCAAGTTTTAATCTCGTTTATGTAAAAAAGGATTATGACTATTTGGCTAGCCTTGGTCATAAGTTACAAGGTGCTGTTGATTTTGGGATTTGGGGATTATTTGCAGCATGGATTTTGAAAGGTCTTCAGTTCTTTTATACTTGGTTCCCTAATTATGGTATTTCAATCATTCTTCTTACTTTCCTTATTAGGCTTGTAACTTTCCCTCTTCAGTACAAATCTATTGTCTCAATGAAAAAACTGCAGTTAGTTCAGCCTGAGCTCAATAAAATTAGAGAGAAATTTAAGGATGATCCTCAAAGAATGCAGAAAGAGAGTATGGATCTTTTCAAGCGCTCCGGTGCTAATCCAATCGGCGGATGTTTACCACTGCTTCTTCAAATGCCAGTCTTTTTTGCTTTCTATAAAGTCTTAAATCACTCAGTAGAATTAGTAGGGGCTCCATTTTTCTTCTGGATTCATGATCTCTCCAATAAAGATCCTTATTTTGTTCTTCCAGTTCTTATGACTGGAGCAATGTTTCTTCAGCAAAAATTAACACCAAATACTGTCACTGATCCTGTTCAAAGAAAGATGATGCTCTTCATGCCTCTAGTCTTTGGCTTTATCATGAAAGATCTTCCATCTGGTTTGAGTTTATATATTTTTGTTTCAACAGTTCTTGGAATTCTTCAGCAGGTTTTTGTTTTTAACTCAAAAAAGAGCCTTGATCCTGTTGTAGTATGAAGTTTCTCTATTCGGATGGGCCCATCATTGCTTGCAGTACGTGTAATCATGCAAATGCA
>CANHJD010000066.1 GCA_947461145.1 Bacteriovoracaceae bacterium | reverse complement strand
TCGGGACGGAGTATAACCTACAAAGACAACAATTGGGATAGAACGATGGGCCATAAAATTCTTAACGGGAATGAGCTTCTCATTCAGGGAGCCTTAGAAGCAGGGTTTCACCTATATACCGGATATCCCGGTTCACCTCTCGCAGATTTCTTCAATATACTTTATGAGGAAAAAGAAAACTTACAAAAAAAAGGGATCAGAGTTGTCATCGCAAACTCTGAGGCCAATGCTGCTGCAATGGCCTCAGGTGCTAAAATGGCAGGACAAAATGTTCTCGTGGCGATGAAATCAATGGGACTGCATGTTGCGTCTGATGCTTTATCTGTAGGCAATTTTGCTAACCCCGGTCAGGAAGTTAATGGTAAGCGCTCTGGTGTTGTTGTCGCCGTAGGCGATGACCCTTGGTCAATTTCAACTTCTACTCCTGCCGACTCTCGCTATCTATTCAAACATCTTCATATGCCTTTTCTTGAACCCTCAACTCCTCAGGAGCTTAAGGATTGGATGAGTAAGGCCTTAGAACTTTCTCAGAAAAGTTCAGTCTATACTGGTCTGCTTCTTACAACTTTTATGGCCGAGGGTGGAGGAAGAGTAGAGATTGGAGAGGAGAAACCAGTTGAGCAGGCACCTGTAACGTTGGATCCTCGTTCATTTAATTTAAGTCAGCATGTAATGGTTCCACCAAATTCACTTATCGCAGACAAAGAGATGATTCTTAATCGCTTTCCTAAGATGAAGACGGTTCTTGAGGATCTTAAATTAGATCAGCTTTATGGTAACAAAAACTCCGAAATTGGAATTTTATCCGGCGGAGCCGTTTTTGAAACCTTAAAACAAGTCCTAGAAGAATCAAATCTAATTCAAGAAGTTCAGCTCTACAAAGCCGCGACAACTTATCCATTCAATGAATCTCAGCTTCTACCTTTTTTGAAAACGATCAAGCATCTAATAGTAGTTGAAGAAAAAAGGGGATTCATTGAGGGGGAAGTAAAGGAGCTCATAAGTCGATTTAATCTCACCATTCAGGTTATTGGAAAAGAGTTTAAAACTGATCATGGTATCAAAGAGGGGTTTCCTGCCTACGGTGGACTGAGTTATGAAATCATTTACAAAAAGTTAAATGAAGCCTTAGACTTATTCCAATGGATGAAGACTGGGGAGGTTTGTTTAAACAATCTACCAGAAACAACAAAACTTGATCTCTTAGTTCCCAGAAGACTTCCTACCTTTTGCCCTGGGTGCCCTCATCGTGAAACCTTGAGTATTATGAAGGACGTAAGAGCTTCTTTAGCAAATAAAGATATTCAGCTTATTTCACATGGAGATGTTGGTTGTTATTCTCTTTCTTTTTTAGAACCATTTAAAGAAATGCATGATCTCTCTGCTATGGGGCAAGGGGGATCACTTGGTGCAGGAGCTGATCTTTTTACGACTAATCCTTCTGTCGTATTGATGGGAGACTCAACTTTCTTTCATTCTGGAATGACCTCTATTTCGAATTCAGTCCAAATGGGTCACAATATTACTTATATTCTTCTTGATAATGATAACACGGCCATGACAGGCCATCAGGTGACACCTCGAACAGGTGTCTCTGTCGAAGGTGTGACTCGTCCTAGGCAGAATATGTTGGATGTCGCAAAGTCTCTTCAGGTAAGTGAAGCAATTGAGGTGAATCCCTCTGATCGTTATTTCTATAAAAATCTTCTTTTAGAAATGGTTCAGCGACCAGGTGTAAAAATCATCGTTTCAAATAAAGAATGTGGTTTGACTTTCCATGGGCGTAAAAAAAGGGAAGACAGAAAGGTCTTTTCCTCAGGTCAAACTGAAAGTGTGCGTGAGTTTTATCAAATTAACACTCTTGCTTGTGAAGACTGTCGAGCCTGTGTCGAAATGACCGGGTGTCCGGGTCTTTCGCAGACAAAAGATGCCTATGGAACGAAGGTGATGATTGATCCTCAAATTTGCGTTTCAGACTCATACTGTACAAAAATTAAGGCCTGTCCTAGTTTTGAATTAGTCAAAGTTTATGACTATCATCCGACAAAATACAAGAAAGAAGCTCATACTCAAAAAGAATGGAACCTTCCACTTCCTACGGCCACTAAAAATCTTGAAACTATCGCGGCCGGAAGTGATTTTCGTACGATAGTCATTGGTGTGGGAGGATCTGGGGTTACGACAATTTCTCGGGTCATTGCTGAAGCTGCTTCTGACATGGGTGGAAGAAGTGATCTCGATTTCAAATTCGTTGACCAGAAAGGACTCGCTCAGAGAAATGGTTCTGTAACAAGCCACTTAAGTATTTTTAATAAATCAAAGTCTCAAGGACAAGTCGTTCCACTTGCTTCTGCCGATTTGGTTCTCTCTCCTGATCTACTCGAAGGATCTCGGGCCATTGAATTTTTATCTGCAAACGGGGTTATGATCGTGGACTCTGAGTATCAGGTTCCACTTTCTATTTTGCTTGATCGTGGGATTGACCAAGAAGTCACAAATGAAGAAGCGATTCAGAGAGAGTTACTGAAAAAACTTGGCCATCGTCTCATCATGGCGCCAATGAAAAAAATGTGTTTTGACCATTTTCAGCGTCCAGTTTATGCTTCTTCCATGGTTTTAGGGATTGCCTTCCAGGCAGGAAAGATGCCTTTCACCCTTAAAGATTTAGAAAATGCTCTTAGAAACTCTGTTCCCAAAGCAGAGTTTTCCCCTAACTTGGAAGCCTTTATGTTGGGCCGAGAATGGTACGAGAAGCATAAGAATTCACCAATTGAAATCTCTAAGGATGATGAACTTGATAATATTGAATTAATTAAGAGAAGTGCTGCCATGGCCGCTTACCCTTGGCAGTCCAAAGAAAAATACGGCAATATTCTTCTCAGTTACACTAAGATGCTTGGTGAACATTTTCCGCATATTCCAAAGTCTTATATCGCTCAATACGTGCATGACATTATCATTTTTGATCAGGGACTTTCTTTACCTCAATTTTACCAGTCGGCAATAGATCTCAAAGCACGATATCAAGGTGAAGAACTTTTAATAGCTCTGAGGACACTCGCAAAAACCTTTTGGGTTAAAGATGAAGTCTTCGTATCTCATTTAATGGTTTCTCCGATTAAGATAGAGAAAGACCAACAAATGTATAAAGATTTCGGCTCTTCCTTTGAAGTGGTCCATATTAATCGACCTGCATTTGAGATCTTTGGACGTAAAATTGAGTTTGACTTCTCTCCACGTCCTTGGATGCTCAAAGTGATGAGGCATTTGCGACTCCTCCGTCGAGTTATGCCTGACTGGCATAAAGAAGAAAAACGCATAGCTTACAGTATTCGTAAGCAACTCCTAGAAGAGACTCAATGTTTAAAACATTTAAAAGAGCTTGATTCTATTAAGGGGTACCGCCAATATCGTTATGGACACGCACAGAAATTTTTAAAGGAAAAGCATGAGTAAAATTATTGATGCCGTTTCCATCGTCATTACCTGTGGAAATGAAATCTTTGCTATTCAAAGACAGAATTTTTTGAAGGCTTTCCCAGGCTATTGGGCCTTTCCCGGTGGAAAAGTGGAGCCCGATGATTCCCAGTTTTATTTAGAACATTCATTAACTAAAAATATTGATCCTAGGCTTTTTGGAGCAGGTGTCAGAGAAGGAAGAGAAGAGCTTGGAGTTGACCTCTCTCAGGAGATTTTAAACGGAAATGTGGAGCGCATAGATTCATTAGGTCTCGCAGTGACTCCGGATTTTAATCCTTTTCGATTTGCGACGTATTTTTTCAGGTTCCATTTAAAATTTAAATGTGACTTTGTTATTGATCATAATGAGGCGAAAGTTGCACAGTGGATGAGTGCAGCAGATCTTCTTCAGCAGTACGATAGTGGTCATATCCTTGCAGTTCCACCCGTTATTAAAGTGATTGAGAATTTAGGCAGAGATCCAATGGTTCAGAAAATAGAGGATCTTAACTTTTCATTTGATCATGAACATTATGTCCCTTATATCGAATCTTTAAAATCTGTTCGTCAGTTAATGCCTCTTTCAAATACATTACCACCTGCAACTCGAACAAATGCTTTTTTAATTGGAGATAATGGTCCTAAAGTTTTGCTCGATCCTTCTCCAAAAGATGAATCAGAGTACTTCAAATTAAAAAACACACTCCATCAGTTTGGAGTCGATCAAATACTTCTTACGCATCATCATCCAGATCATCATGAGCAGTCAGTTAAGCTTGCAAAAGAACTGAAAGTTCCGATGCTCATGAGTAGAGATACATACGATCGTTTATCTAGTAAGTTTCCCAATTATTTTGAAAATATTGAGATTCGTCTTCTAAAAGAAGGAGATGTTGTCACTGAATGGCTTGGTCGAAAAGTTCTGGCCTATGAAGTTCCAGGTCATGATGAAGGCCAAATTGCACTTGCTCCTGAGGACATGAGTTGGTTCATCGCGGGGGATCTTTTTCAGGGCGTTGGTACTGTAGTGATTGGAGATAGCGAAGGAGATATGAGGAAGTACTTTGATACGTTAGAGCGTATTATATCTCTTAACCCTAAAGTCCTTTTTCCTTCTCATGGTATAGGGCTTGGAGGAGTAAATATTCTCGAAACGACTCTTGAACATAGAAAGTTGCGTGAAAAACAAGTTTTGCACTTTTATCAAGAAGGGTTAAGTGAGGATGAAATGCTTTCGAGGATATATGAAAAAGTAGATCAAAGACTATGGCCCTTTGCTCGCAAGAACATTCAAAAGCATTTAGAAAAATTAAAAAAAGAAAGTAAAATTTAAGTTTCCCCACTCAAGAGCGGGGAAACTTATTAGTTTAAATGAGTTTGATGAATATAAAGACGGAAGATTTTATCTTTTGTACGACGGATAGAGAAATTCCCAGTTTCTTTCTGGTCAATCAAAAATTGATAATATTCTGGGCGAGTGTCAGCAATTTCTAAAACTGACTTGCCTTCGAATTCACCAAAATCAATCACAACACGATCCTCTTCGATAATACCAGTAAGTGGACTTTGTTCCTGGGCCATGATTCCCTCCTTGGAATACTAGGACAAGTTTAAAAACCTTTATGTTTTAATTTTGAATGAAATGAGGACGCTTTGAAAAGCTTAGTTTTTGAAAAAGTTTTTTAAAAAAACTACTAATGCTTTAAATTCTTGAGGGTATTCATCAGCCATCATTCTTTTTATGACTTCTAGTGACTGATAAAGGGAAAGAGCTCGTCTGTAGGGGCGTTCACTAATCATTGCCACTAGAATATCAAACACTGCCACTAAGGTACTCTCAAGACCCATCATCATTTCATCGTTATTGGCAAAGTGACGGTTTCCGAGAGCAATTGCCTTGATTCGATCATTTAAGAAGTGATGATTTCTTATAATTTCCAAATAATTTTTTGCAAGAGGGATTCTGTCTTCGAGAAGATCAAATGAAAAGTTTGCATGATTTGCAAAGAGGTCTTTGTCTTTTGAAGAGAGTGTTTTTAAATCGTATTTTGATTCAGGGATTATTGAGTAACCAATATCTTTTAAGTAGCTCGTAAGAAACAAGTTTTCAATCTCCTTCTCATGGAAAAGGTGACTTGATTGCAGAAAAGCAAGAAGTAGAATCGAAGAGAGCATTGGCTGAGAAAGAGTAAAATGAAAATTATTCTGAGAAAGGCCCTTGAATTGATTTTGAAAAATTATAGGGAGAATCTTTTTATTTTCTAAAAAGAACTTGCTCAAGTTTTGAGAATTCTGAAACTGAACTGTTAGTAGCTCGTTGTCATGTGGATTACTGTAAAGATTTGCCAGATTCATTGTTAAAAGTTTAATGCCCTTTGTTCCATTTTCTAGTGGGTCACCAAGTGAAATTGAACGGGTGATTTTAACGAGTGCCGATCTTAGATTCGATTTTATTTGCTCTTTGTCTGACTCATAGACAAAGACTTCTTTGTAAGAATTCTTGATCAATTTTGTAATTTGATCTTTTGAAGGTACTGTCCCTTCATTGATAACAGGGACAAAGACTCCATCCCTAAAAATATAAACAGGGTATTCAAGTTTCCGTGCCAGATGAAGCTCACCCACTAATATGGGTTTAAGTTTCAGATTTAGCCTGTGATGAGCACTATATGAATTTATTGTTGTTAGGGACATTCTCCTGACCTCTTTGAGATTGTAGCCTAAAAAGAGGTTCAGGAGAGCGAAAATTTATGGATTTCGTATGACTTGAGAAAGGAATTCTTTGAAGGAGTGCCCATTGGCCTCCATCATTTTCGGAAACATAGAAATTGGAGTAAGACCCGGGAACGTATTAATTTCATTCAAGTAAATTTCATTTCCATCAAGGAAGAAATCAATTCTAGAGAGATGACGAATTTTCAGTCCATAATAAAGCTTTCTAGAGTACTCGGTTATTTTTGCAACGACTTCAGGGGTAAGATGTTCGGCCCTCGTTGCAGTCGTTGTTTGGCTTCCATGAGAGTATTTTTCTTCATAAGAATAAAAATTTGAGGGACAAATAATCTCACCAGGATAAGAAATTTGAAGTTTTCCATTTAATTGATAAACAGAGACCTCAATTTCTCTTGGTTTCAATCTCTTTTCGAGAAGAACGAATGGAGAGTAGCTAAAGGCCTTCTTAATAGTATCTGCTGGATCTGTTCCTTTTTGGGCGAGGTAGCAGCCAACAGAAGAGCCTTGGCTTGAAGCCTTAATTACAATATCACCATGAAGTTCTGCAAATTGACGAGCTTTAGAGATGCTCTCTTCAGATGAATCAGCAATAAAGATGTAGGGGGTATTTGGGACACCCAAGGCAGTTGCCCATAACTTTGTGGTTACTTTGTTAAAGCACATCTTGCTTGTTTCTGAATTGCAGCCAAGATAAGGCAATCCAATCATTTCAAAATAAGATTGAAGATCACCAGTTTCCCCGGGGTATCCGTGGATACAAGGGATGGCAAAATCATATTTCTTGTGATCAAAGACAAATTTATCTCCAGATTCTGTAAACCATTCTCCCGACTTTTGAATTTCAACTGTGGTTAACTCAATATCTGGGAGACCGGCCAGACACTCTTTAATATGTTTTACTGAGACAAGAGAAACCTCGTGCTCAGTACTTCCACCACCGCATAATAAGAGGACATGCTTTTTGGACATTTATTCCTCCCTTAGAGGTGCAGGAACTTTTTCAAGATCAAGAGTTTGAAAATTTTGTATAAGCTGATCTTTTGGAAGAACTTCAGATTTCATTTCCCCATATTTTCTTACGGCAACGCTTCCCGCCTGAATTTCTTGATCTCCAAGTACGAGCATAAAAGGAATTTTTCCCGTTTGAGCTTGTCTTGTTTTAAGACCCATTGATTCATTACGATCGTCAACTCTAACTCTAAAGCCTTTAGTTTTTAATTCTTTTTCAAGTTTTTTTGCGGCTTCTAGGTGGAGCTCATTTTTAATTGGTATAATTACGGCCTGCTCAGGAGCAAGCCAGAAAGGGAAGGCTCCAGCGACGTGCTCAAGGTAGACTCCGATGAATCTTTCAAGTGAGCCAAGAAGAGCACGGTGAATGACCACCGGTCGCTCCATTTCTCCATTTTGATTTGTAAACTTAAGGTCAAATCTTTCAGGAAGTTGGAAATCCAGCTGGATTGTTCCAAGTTGATGGAATCTTCCCAAGGCATCTGAGACTTGAATATCAATTTTCGGGCCGTAAAATGCTCCATCACCTTCATTTACAAAATACTCTTTACCAGAAGCATCGAGTGCCGCCTTTAAAGCTGATTCGGCAGTATCCCAAGTCTCATCACTTCCGACCCTCATCTCTGGGCGAGTAGAGAGACCAATTTTTATCTTTTTGAATCCAAAATGCTCATATCCCACAAAGAACATATTCATGAGAGTCTTAATTTCATCTTGGATGCCATTCATTTGAATGAATATATGGGCATCATCCTGACAAAAAGTGCGAACTCTTGTCAGGCCTGCCACAACACCGGATTTTTCGTAGCGATGCAAGCGACCAAAATCTGCAAAACGAAGAGGTAGGTCTCTGTAGGAATAGCGATGATGAGAGAACATGAGCATATGACAAGGGCAGTTCATTGGCTTAAGTGCAAACTCACGCTCATCGATATGAGTAAAATACATATTCTCTTTATATTTTTCGTAGTGACCTGATGTGTGCCAGAGATCTACATCTAGCAACTGTGGAGTAATAACTTCTTGATAATCGAATTGCTTATAAATTCTCCTCATGAAGTCCACTAGTCCATTATATACCAATGCCCCCTTGGGCATAAAAAAGGGAGAGGCTGGAGCAACTGGATCAAAGATAAAAAGCTCTAATTCTTTACCAAGTTTTCTATGGTCTCTTTTTTTGGCTTCCTCTAGTTGAGTCAGGTGATCTCTCAATTCTTCTTTTGAATTAAAGCAAGCAGCATAGATTCTTTGGAGCATTGGGCGAGTTTGATCACCACGCCAATATGCTCCAGCAGTATGCAGAAGTTTAAACCAAAAAGTTAGTTCTGAAGTCTTTTCAACGTGAGGGCCAGTACAGAGGTCAAAAAAAGCCTCGCCCTGTGTGTAGTAACTGATAACCTCGCCATCAGGAATATCTTTGATGAGCTCACACTTAAGGTTCTGCCCACGTTCTGAAAACAATTTTAAGGCTTCGGCCCTAGAGACCTCATGACGAATAATGGGAAGATTACGTTTAATAATTTCCTTCATCTTTTCTTCAATTTGCTTGAGATGCTCTTCAGTTAGCTTCGCATTCATCTCAATATCGTAATAAAAGCCATTTTCTATGGTTGGGCCTATTCCTAATTGAACAGAGTCATTTGGAAATAATTCCATAATTGCTTGCGCCATAAGATGGGCCGTTGAGTGTCTTAAGGTGTCTAGTTCGTACTTCGCCATGATTCTCCTAAAAAAGGGATAGATCCAATGAGAGAAATTTGTCTGAACACTCTATCAATCGAGCCTCGTTTAATCAATTACTTAGAATCGAACGCGACACTCTTCCCTCATACTGTAAGAAAAAATCTTGAGGTGAGTTTGGTTTTGAAGTTAGATATCTTTCATCATTAGTTCAGGTAGGGTGAGTCTTACACGGCTCAAGGATCTGTAATTATTAGTGAAAGTCTTAATTCTGGAGCATTCCTCACAAGAATCTTGCTTTTTTGGGCCCAATGAGGTTTAAGTACCGCACTAAGAAGCTGTAAGAAAATTTCTTATTTTGTTTAGGAGGCTACTATGGAAACCATTCTAACCCCATCAATCGAATCATTGATGAGTCGTGCTATGGTAGATCTAACTAAGGATGATAAATTCTTGGCCCACTTGCCTTCTGATTCATCGAGAATTGAAGGTCAAGGCCATTACCGGTTGGCGAAAGTTTTCTACGATAAAGCAGATTTTGAGAAAGCCGAAGAATATTTCCTTTTAGCTTTAAAAAGCACAGAACTTCCCCAAGATGCTTACGCTATTTTCAAAATATATGGTTTTTTAATTCGCATTTATTCTGAAAGCTTAAATGAGAAGGAAGCTAACAAATATATCCTACTTTCTAGCGAACTTTTGGATAGAGTCGTTGCTTCGCTGCCCTCACTGAATGCAGAGTATTTTTATAATGCAGCTGTCGTAAACACTTATAAAGGTGAATTTGCAGAAGCAAATAAAAATTTTCATCAGGCTTATCGTAAAGCTCAGACAGAAAATGAGCCCGAACTAATGGCGAAATCTCTTTATGCGATGGCAACAAATGCCTTCCAGATGAAGAATTTTCAAGACACTCTTGTTCATCTTAGTCAGCTTAATGAGCTGCTAAATATTCTCAAAAAAGGTTATCTTAAGGGAAGTATGCATTTGCTTTGGGCAAATGCTTTAAGAGAACTTGGGCAATATTCTGAGTCTCTTCCTCAATACGATCTTGCTATGAAGCTTCTCCATTCGAAGCGTTGTTGGAACATGCATAATTATGTTCTACTAAATAAAGGTATTGCTCTTAAAAAAATGGGAGAGTTTTCAAAAGCTCTCATCCTCTTTGGAATTGCTCAAAACTCATTAGATGATGAATACTTTAAGCGTCTTCAGCAGCTGATCCTTGGTGAAGTTGAAGATGTTAATGACTCAAGTGTTGATTTGTATTTAGACCGACACAATAGAGTGATTCACGAGAAAGCACTTGGAGTGATTGATTTTAAGCATCGTTTTGTTCTACTTGAAATTCTTTTCTTATTGGCCCAAACTCCTGGAACTTATTATAATAAAGAAGATCTAGCGAAAATGATTTGGAAGGATGAATATAATCCTCTTATTCATGATAAACTGATTTATACAAGCATAAGTCGTCTAAGGAAGTTAATTGAGCCAAAAGGTATTAAGCGACAGTACATTCTTCGCGGGAAAGATGGTTATACTTTTAACCCAAGAGTTAACGCTAGATTTCATAAAGAAAATGAAGTCGTTAAGCAAAAGAACATCGCCAATATTGAAATTTCTTCTCCTGTTTAATTTTTTGATCGGAGGTCTCCAAGCCCAAGAGCTGGTTACCTCCGATCGCTTTTTAATAAAAATAATTGATCGTGCTATTTCATTTCAAGATCTCAGTTATCAATTAAGAAATCTAAGAGCTCTAGAATGCATTTACCCCGATGCACTTGTTGTGGCCTATTTCGAAAAAGATTTTCTCAAGCTCCTGGAAAAATTTGTTACCGAATTCCCCAAAAAAGATGAAGAAGTTGCAGCATATTTGCACCAGAACACAGAAATATTAAAAAAATTAAGATTCTTTTTTAAGATGCTCCGCTATTCAGAAGATCAAACTAAAAAAATGTCAAACTCACTCGAGGGGCTTATAAAAGAGGGCAGTCGGGCCAACAATTGCCAGAAGGCGATCCTCCATAAAGATTCCTTAAAAACAAACTTTAAAAGTCTTATTGAAATGGAGCTATATCTAAGATCGAGATATGGGGGCCAGCTACGAGATCAGAATCGTAAATTTGATTTCATTCGGTCATCAATTGATCTTTTTGTCGAATCACTAGATAAGCAATTTCCTCATGAATATTACTGGTAGCCTAAAGAGGCTTTCCCTCTCTGATTTCGTCATTAGAGACATTATTGAGCTAGATCAAAAAGAGTTTCCTCGTCCATGGAGTTACCAGGACTGGCAAAATCTCAACTGGAGTCACCACTGCCTTTTCGGTTGGTTTATTGAGTCTGAAATTGTGGGATTTGTCTTGATTGGACATGTAAACGGGGATGACGCCTCGCATCTTTTAAAAATTTGTCTAAAATCGGGACTCAGGGGATCAGGAACTTCACAATTTATGTGGGAAAGCTTTTTAAATACTCTTAAGCCTTTGGGGATAGGATCCATTTTTTTAGAAGTTGAGGCTGACAATTCCAGAGCAATTGGCTTTTACACAAAAGTTCAATTCAAACAGATTAGAGTTGTTCCCTCGTTCTATTCAGATGGTAAAGATGGCATCATGATGCTTTTGGTGCTTTGAGTTAAGTTGCTTTAAAATTGCTCTTTCGTTTTGATTTTGCTAAATACTAGATCTGTCTTAGAAGTTCGGTGGTTCTGTTAGGGTGGATTTTCCATCCTTTTTTATTTTTGGCGGGTACATTTAAATGGATATCCTTCAGGAACGCATTGGTCTTGAAAAAAAATTTTACCTACTTTGTGAGCCTTTGGTTCAGGAAGCTGGTTATCGCCTGTATGATTTAGAGTACGTAACTGGTCAAAAACTTTTAAGACTCTATATCCAGGATCCTAGAAGTGGCTCAGCACTTATTGAAGATTGTGTAAAAGTTGACCACGCTCTATCTGAGCCTTTCGAAAAAGAGGAATGGATTCCAGCCGAAATTACTTTGGAAGTCTCTTCACCTGGTGTTTATAGAAACATTTCAAATCTTGAGCATTTTAAAATGAGCTTAGGTGAAATGATTGCAGTTGTTATTATTGGTCAACTAAGCGACGAGCAGACCATTGGAGCCCCAAAAGGAATTAAGGGTGAGAAAAAATTTAGAGGCAAGTTAATTGAAGTTAATCATGAAGATTATGTGATTGAAGTTAAAGGCTTTAATCTGAAATTAAATTATAAACAAACTAAAAAAGTTAATTTAGATCCCGATTTAAAATCGGCCCATGAGTAAGGAGAGGCATCGTGAACTTTTCAGAATTAGGACGAGTCATTGAGCAATTAGGTAAAGACCGCGGTATTAAGAAAGAATTTATCGTCGGGGCAATAGAGCAGGCGTTTCTTGTAACCGCTCGTAAAAAATTCGGAATCCAAGGTGAGTACGAAGCTCGTTACAACGAAAACGATGGAGAAGTTGAAATCTATCAGTACAAGAACGTTGTTGAGAAAGTTCGTGATTCAATTGTCGAAATAGATTTTGATTCTGCAAAAAAACTTGATGAAGATTGTGAAGTCGGTGATCAGCTTGGACTTAAAATTGAGAACCCTGGATTTTCTCGAGTTGATATTCAAACTGCGAAGCAAATCATTTTTCAAAAAGTTCGTGACGCTGAAAGAGATATTCTTTTCTCAGAATTTAAGCACCGTGAAGGTGACCTTGTTACGGGTATCGCTCGTCGTTTTGAGAAAGGTAACGTTGTTATCGACTTAGGTAAATCTGATGCGATCCTTCCAAAAAAAGAAATCATTTTTGGTGAATCTTTCAAACCTGGAGACAGAATTCAGGCTTATCTGTCTGACGTTGTTATGACAAACCGTGGGCCAGAAATTCGCTTAACTCGTACGTCTCCAATGTTCCTTGTAAAGCTTTTCGAAGTAGAAGTGCCTGAAATAGCCGAGGGAACGATTGAAGTGAAGGCTGCTGCTCGCGAGCCTGGCCATCGTGCTAAAATTGCTGTTACTTCTCAAGATCGTGACATTGATCCTGTTGGTGCTTGTGTAGGAATGAAAGGTTCTCGTGTTCAAAATATAGTAAATGAACTTCAAGGTGAAAAAATAGACATCGTTCGCTGGAATGAAGACTCAGAAACTTTTGCTCGTGCAGCTCTGGCTCCAGCGGATATTCAGTCTGTTTCTCTGAATCATGAGGACCACACTTTGGATGTAATTGTTGAGGATGATCAACTCTCTCTTGCTATTGGTAAAAGAGGTCAGAATGTTCGTCTTGCAGCAATGTTAACTGGTTGGAAGATCAACATCATTTCTAAGGCTAAATTACAAGAAAGAGTGAAGCTTGCAGTTGAAAACTTAGTGCAGCTTTCAAATATATCTGAGGCTACCGCGCAAGTTCTGGTTCAAAAAGGTGTGATGTCGATTGTTGATCTAAGTGCTTCTTCTCCTGAGGATATTTCTCGTTATCTTGGCAAATCAGTGGCTGATGCTAAGGCAATGGTTGAAGCAGCTCAAGCGGCTCTTGAAGATGAAAATATAAAGTCTGACCTTGATGAAAATGCAGAGATTATCTCGGCTTCTGCCGTTCCTAATCAAACTGGATTTAAGCGATCTGACAGGACTGAGACAACTGCAACTAAAAAAGATGGTGGTGCTGATAAGTTCTCTGAGGCGGAAAGACGTCTTCGCGAAGAGCTTGCGGCATTTAAATTAAAATAATTAATTGGTTCCACAGAATCGGAGAGAATAATGGCAAAAAAAGTTTACGAACTTGCCACTGAAATTGGTGTAGGCGCAATCGACTTAGTTGAGAAGCTTAAAACCATGGGCTTAAATGTGAGAAATCACATGGCATCACTTACTGATGATGAAGTTGCAAAAGCAAAAGCAGCTTATGAATCTCCCCAAAAGAGTTCTTCACCAGTGAAGAAAGCAGTCGTCAGAAAAGTTGTTAAGAAAGAGAGTGCTCCTGAAGAGGTTGCTCCAGTTTTAGCTGAGGCTATTAAAGAGGAAGCCCCTGCAGTGGTTGTACAAGCTCCGATTGTTGCAGCACCAACAGTTGCTCCACAGGCTCCACAAGTCCAAGAGAAGCAATACATTGACGATAGACCTAAAGGTCTAACAATTGTGAAGCGCAAAACTAAAGCTCAAAAAGAAGAAGAGGATAAGAAGGCTCAAGAAGCAAAAGAAGAAGCCGCTGCTCATGCAGCTGCTCAACAAGAAGCTGCTCAGAGAGATGATGGTCCAGCTCCTGCTTCATCTTACAATACTTCTAGAAACGCTCCGGCGAAGAAAGAGTATTACGAAGAAAAACGTCATACTTTTACTCCTGTTTTTATTCCTGAAGAAAAGAAGAAAGATGAGTCTCAGGAGAAAAAAGCTCAAGACACTCGTCTATTCCCACGTAAACC
>CANHJD010000065.1 GCA_947461145.1 Bacteriovoracaceae bacterium | reverse complement strand
TGCGAATTTGTAGATGAAATTGAGACACTCGCTATTGAAAGATTAAAAACTATTTTTAATGCCAAGTTTGCCAATGTTCAGCCTCACTCTGGCTCTCAAGCAAATATGGCGGTTTATCTTGCAACAATGAATCACGGTGATGCATTTTTAGGAATGGATTTGGCACAAGGTGGCCACTTAACTCACGGATCACCAGTTAATTTCTCGGGAAAGCTTTTTAAGGCTTTTCATTATGGATTAGAGCAAGGAACTGAGACCATCGACTACAATCAGATGGAAGATCTCGCGAAAAAAGAAAAGCCTCGCATGATAATTGCTGGAGCTTCGGCCTATCCAAGAATTATTGATTTCAAAAAGATTTCCGAGATTGCCAAGTCAGTGAATGCTCTTTTAATGGTAGATATGGCCCATATCGCTGGCCTTATTGCTGCTGGTGTTCATCCATCACCAATGGAGTATGCAGACGTTGTGACTTCGACAACTCACAAAACTCTCCGTGGTCCAAGAGGTGGACTCATCATTACAAATAATGAAGAGCTTGCAAAAAAATTCAATTCTCTTATTTTTCCAGGTATTCAAGGTGGACCTCTAGAACACGTTATTGCAGCGAAAGCTGTGGCTTTTAAAGAAGCACTTGAGCCATCTTTTAAAACTTACCAAGAACAAGTGGTTAAAAATTCTAAGATGCTTGCCAAGACTCTTATGGATAATGGGATAGAATTAGTTTCAGGTGGAACTGATAACCATCTTGTCCTTCTTAAAACAGATTCAGTAAATATGAGCGGTAAAGAAGCGGGTGAAATTCTTGAGAAAGTAGATATCACTTGTAATAAAAATATGGTTCCAAATGATAAACGCTCACCATTCGTAACTTCTGGAATTAGACTCGGAACTCCAGCGATCACAACTCGCGGCTTTAAAGAGACTGAAACTAAAATCATGGCGGAGATGATTGTAAAAGCTCTTAAATCACCTACCGATGAAAAAGTTCAAAAAGAAGTGAAGCAAAGTGTTCATGAGCTTTGCCTTAAGTTTCCAGTTTATAAATAATCAGAAGGACTTAAAATGAAGTGGCTTATTCTTTTTTCGGTTTTCGCTTGTAGTACTCAAAAAGCTCCAGTTTCATCGCCAACTGAAAGCGATGCAAAACTAGTTAGCCCATATGCTGTTCAACCATGCCTTTGCATGAAAATCTTTAGGCCTGTTTGTGCTGATGGAATGAATTACGGAAACTCGTGCGAAGCTGAATGTCATGGTCATAAAAAATGGACAGAGGGAAGCTGTCGAGAAATAAAGAAAAAATAACTAGAACAGAATGAAGTCTTTTCAATACCTTAAGCTAACACCCCTGACTCAACTCAGGGGTCTCTTTTCAACTATTTACCTTTCTAACTTGAACGATATGTGATAATTTCCCGCTATAAACACAACATCTAGTCTAGGTGCGCATTATGAAATGTCCTTACTGCTCAGCCCCAGATACAAAGGTATTAGATTCTCGTAACTCTGATGAAGGATGCGCGATCAGACGTCGTCGGAAATGCGAATCTTGCCAGAAGCGCTTCACCACTTTCGAAACTGTTGAATTATCTATGCCAATGGTCATCAAAAGAGATGGAAGAAGAGAGCAATACAACCGAGAAAAAATTAATAGCGGAATTCAAAAATCTTGTGAAAAGCGCCCTATTTCTGCCGTTCAAATTGAACGCATCATTAATAATATTGAAAAAGCTATTCTAGATATTTCAGATAAAGAAATTCAATCCAAAGATGTTGGAAACTTAGTCATGATGTATCTTCGCCATCTTGATCCAGTGGCCTATGTTCGATTTGCAGCGGTTTATAGAAAATTCCAGGATGTTGAAGAATTTGTTAATGAACTTAAGCATGATGAGTATAATCAATTTAAAATAGCACCAAATATGACTAAGGACGATACCCGTGAGTACTAAGCGCGAGGCACGTGAATTTTGCCTACAATTTCTTTATCATTTCCAGTTACCAGCTTTCCTTGAACTAAAAAAGGAAATTGATTCTGTAGCTATTTTTCAAAGGATGCAGGAATTTAAGCAGACCCTTGAAATTGAACTGAGCACTGATTCCCAGGCCTACGTTGCTTCAATGGTTAAAGGTATTCTTCAAAATCATGATGAATTAGAAGAAATGCTCGTTAAATATTTAAAGAACTGGAAACTCTCTCGAATCTCAAAAATTGAGCATACAATTTTTATCATGGCGATTTATGAGCTTAAATATCAACCTGAAGTTCCAGGGAAAGTAGTTATCAATGAAGCATTGGAGTTAGGAAAAAAATATTCTACTAAAGAGTCTTCCAGTTTTCTCAATGGAATTTTAGATAGCATCTATAAACAAGAACTAAAAAGAAATGATTAATCTTCTCAGCCAAATCACTCCATTAACAAAGGGTCTCCTTTGGCTTACCAATGGGGAGATGAGCATTGAGAAAAAGCATTATAAAGAAGTGGACTACCTTCTGAACGGATTACTGACCGCGACCCTAAAAAACTCCCACTTAAACCAAAACAGCGTTATTCTGGGAGAAAATTTTGGAAATACTTTTTTTGTTTTCGTTGGATCATCCATTTCTGAAAATGAATTAAGAAGTTATTTTGAGCTTATTAAACCCCATCTCTCTGGTGAGAGTGACTTATTGCTTATTGATGAATTGGAGTCGTTTTCAAAGATTCAAAAGATAGCTCCGGAGGCGATAAAAACAAGGATCCACGTTTTATAAAAAGAAAGGGCCTTTCGACCCCTCTGCTTCATTATAAAGAAATAATTTTTGCCAATTTCAAATCATAATTAACTGACCTCTCAAAAACATTTCCCTCTTTATCCACTGAAAAAAGCTTACCAGACCCATCGATGAAATAATTCGCACCAATTTTAGATATTGCAGCCGTTTTAAGATTTATTGGAAGAGGAGGAAGTTTAAGGGAGCCATCATGGGCAATTGTATAAAGGGCGCCAGATGAATCAACAAAATAGTTTCCACCTTTTTTTACAATAATGCCTACACGATCTTGATGTCTGTCAAAAATCTTGCCATCCATTGAAATAGTAAAGAGCACTCCTCTATTTGTCATAAAATAGTTCCCACCATAAGCAAGAATATCATTTCCCTTTAGACCATCGACTTTAAGTATTTTTAATTCTCCCAATGAAGTGATAGAAAAAAATTCATCCGCTTCAGTTATAAAAAATATGCCTCCAAACTTAGATGGTTTTTTAGGCATCTCTTGATTTTCATTGAGAATACTAAAACCCATGTTGTCGATGGTAAAAATTTGACCTGAATCACCGATAAAATAATTCATCCCTTTTCCGATAATTTTCTTGGGAAGCATTTCATATTTTCTATAGAGCATGCCACGATCATCAACAGTAACTAAGACATTGGCGTCTTCAACTAGATATTGCCCACCTTTAATAGTGACTCTGTTTACAGGAGTGTAATGACCAAAATCATAAATGTAGCCATTCACATCAACAGTCATTGTTAGTCCATTTTCCATGACTAAATAAGATTGCGAATAGACGCTTAAAGAAACTAAAAAAAGAAACATCGCCATGAACTTTTTCACAAACTAACTCCTTGGTTGAAAATCCTGCGGCGGACTATACTGAATCCCAAAGCGGTTTACTATGACCCGAAGTTAAATTTATTGATGAAGATCTAAGGAGCTGAATGGCCTTGTGTTTCCTTAAGATGACTCTTATAGCTGAACAGATGCGTAGAAAATAAAAAGGCCCTCACAAGAGGGCCTTTTATTTTAGTATTGAATTAATGACCGGGCCGCTTGCAGAATTTTATTCATATCAGGCAATACAGCTCTTTCTAAAATGCGGTTAAAACCAACAGGAGTAAAAGTTGATCCCACACGTCTCACTGGAGCATCCAGATACTCAAAAGCATTTTCATTAATAATCCCAACAAGCTCTCCACCAAAACCAGCAAAAACCTTATCTTCATGTACCACAAGAGCGCGATGAGTTTTCTTAACAGTTGCAACAATAGAGTCAACATCCAAAGGATTCAGTGAACGTAAATCTAATACCTCAACATCAAACCCTTCTTTGGCTAGAGCTTCAGCAGCTTCGAGAGAGAAATGAACCGTATTTCCGTAAGTGATAATAGATAAATCTTTACCTTCGCGACGAACTCGCGCTTTTCCGAATGGAACTTCAAAATCATCAGGAACTGAAGTCATGGCAAACTTAGCGTTATAAAGAGCTTTCGGCTCCAAATACACAGTTGTCCCACGAGAGCGCATTGCCGTTCTAAGAAGTCCGGCCGCATCGTCGGCAAATGCTGGAACCACAACTCGAATACCAGGAAGCGTACAAAGAGTTCCTTCAATATTTTGCGAGTGGTAAAGACCACCACCGATATAACCACCAGAAGCTAGGCGAACAACAAGGTTCGGTGAGAAAGCCCCATTACTTCTCCAGTAGTCATGAGATGTCTCAACCATTTGCTCCATCGCTGGCCAAAAATAGTCTGCAAATTCTGCTCCTTCAACCACGATACGAATTTTTTCCTGATCAAAGCGTGACATCCCATTGGCCGTGCCAAGAATATAGTCCTCTGCAATAGGACCATTGAAAACTCGGTGCTTACCAAATTCTTGCTGCATTCCTTTAGTTACGTTGAAAATCCCACCCTTCTCCTTGTTGGCCACATCTTGGCCCCAAATATAAGTATGAGGGTTATGACGAAACTCAGCTTTGAGGGTACCATTTAGAGCATCGATAAATTTAATCGGCTCAGAATTACTAGAGTGAGTCCCATCCGTATATTTCTGTGGAACGTGAGGCTCTGGAACAACAAAATCAAAAATTGATTCTGGAGATGGGTTCGGAGCTTTAACTGCTTTTGTATGAGCATCAAGTAGAATTGCTTTGGCTTCAGCTTCAATTTTTTCTATTTCTTTGTCTGTGAAAATTTTATTTTTCACAAGTTCTGCTTTAAATTTTGGCAATGGATCTTGAGCTTTAGCATCAGCTCTCTCTTTCTCATCTCTATACCATTCGTGGTTATCTGAATTCGAGTGGTTTCCAATCCTCACACACATTGCGTGGACAATCACTGGAACAGAGTTATTTAGAGCATATTCACGAGCCGTGATCATAGCATTCATAGAATCAAAAATATCTTTGCCATCGCATTTGATGATTTTTAAATTAGGAAAACCAACAAAGTTATCGCAGACCATTTCATTCGAAGTTTGGTCACATTTTGGTACTGAAATACCATAACCATTGTCTTGGAAAACAAAAATTACTGGAAGTTTTTCTCTATCGGCTCCATTGATGGCTTCGTAACAATAACCCTCTGACACTGAAGACTCACCCTGAGAGGAGATGGAGACACCTTTATGAGAATAAGTTTTCATCCCGCGAGCAACACCAACAGCGTGAAGTGTATGGTTACCTGTACAAGATGAGACATTATGAATATTCCACTCAGGCTTAGCAAAATGATTCGACATGTGACGCCCGCCAGAAGCTAGATCAGTCGCTTTTGAGATACCATTGAGAATTAACTCTTCAGCAGTCATCCCTGCAGAAAGCGCAGTGAGCATATCGCGATAATAGGGAAACAAATGATCTGTACTCTTGTCGAAAACTTGGCCGATAGCTAATTGAATACCATCATGGCCTGCGTATGGAGCATGGTAAGACCAACCTAAAGCTTGCTTTAAATAATTTGGGGCACGCTCATCAACCATTCTTCCTAAAATAAGAAGGCTCAACCATTTTTCTAAGGTCTTCTTGTCTGTTTTTTTTAAATCATGATGTTTGACGACTTTTAAACTCATAGAATCTCCAACGAAAGCCGAATTCAGCTAATTAAAATCATTAAAATAATAGGAAATAATTGGTACCACAAAGGCCCTTTGAGGGCAATAAATTGGAAGTTTTTTAATGCGGGGCAAAGTCTTCACAAAACCTTAACCAGACTCTTGGCTCCAGAGCCAATCCATGACTAGAATCGTCAGTCATTTTCTAAGAGCTTTTCCTTGATATTCTTCAAGTCCGTGACTTAAACTGCCGAAAAATCATTCATACACTTTCGATGGAGTTCATATGGCCAAAACAATTGGGGAAGGTTTTTTTGCAGATCCACGTCTCAAAGAAGCCAAAAAACTTATTCAAGAAGCAGTAAAAGAGCATCAATCTCAAATCACAGGAGTTAAACCTGCGAATCCCGAACTGAAACAAAGCTATGATGAACTTCTTAAAAAAATGGCTGACTATCGAGGCGGAGCCCTTTTTTATAACTACCTTGGAACAGGCATTGGAAATGGGCCATTTGTTGAGCTTGCCGATGGATCTGTAAAATATGATTTTATCACAGGCATTGGTGTTCACTATATGGGTCACTCTCACCCAGGGGTTATTGATGCCCAAATAAATGGAGCCGTTTCAAATACAGTGATGAACGGTCACCTACAACAAAATACAGACACAGCAAAACTCCTTGAGCTTATCTCAACTCAGGCATGTAAATATGGCGCTCTCACCAAAAACGTTTTCCTCTCCACTTCTGGTGCCATGGCAAATGAGAACGGCTTTAAGATGATTTTCCAAAAACGCTACCCAGCAGCTAGATTTTTTTCTTTTGAAAAATGCTTTGCAGGCAGAACTCTTGGTATGGCGTGGGTTACTGATAAAGCAGCCTATAGGCAGGGCCTTCCAAAAACACTGGATGTAGATTACATCCCATTCTACTGCTCTGATGATCATCAAGGATCAATCGAAATTGCTGTGAGGGCAATGAAGAAGGCAATTCACAGATTCCCTGGCCAGCATGCAGGGTTTGTCATGGAGCTTATTCAAGGAGAAAATGGTTCTTGGGTAGGAAACACAGAATATTTTGAAGCACTCATTAAAGTCTGCAAAGAAAATAATATCTCTGTGTTTATTGATGAAGTCCAAACTTTCGGTCGAACACAAGAGCTTTTTGCTTTCCAACATTTTAAACTTGATAAGCATGCAGATATTGTAGCAATTGGTAAGAACTCTCAAGTTTGTGCCACTCTTTTTACAGATGATCACAAACCGAAACCCGGCCTGATGTCTCAAACATTCACTGGCTCTTCGTCACAAATTGCAGCTTCTTATTATGTCATTAATGAAATTGTGACTGGTGGCTATCTTGGTGAAAATGGAAAAATTGAAAAACTCCATCAACATTTCAAGGGGCACCTAGAAAAACTCGCAAAAAAATATCCAGATAAAATTTCAGGTCCATTTGGCATTGGAGCAATGGTTGCGCTCACTGTTTTTGGCGGAGATGAAGCAAAATCAAAAAACTTTACCATCAAATTATTTGAAAATGGAGCGCTCTCTTTTATGGCCGGTGCCTCTCCTACGCGGGTCCGTTTCCTCATGCCAGTAATGGCCGTTGAAACGAAACATATTGATGAGGTCTGCGAGATTATTGAAAAAACTATTGTAGAGATGTCCTAGTATGTTCATTATTCGGCCGATTGAAGGGAAAGATTTGGATGGGCTCATGGAGCTACTGGAGAAATCCGGCCATGGTCTCACGTCGCTTCCCAGAGATCCCGAAGTCTTAAAAAAAAGAATAAGAATTTCAGAAAGAAGCTTTACTCACAGGGAGGAGGCACCTCGAGGAGAAGACTATCTTTTTGTCATGGAAGAACTCTTTACTGGAAAAATAGTTGGAGTGTGCGCGATTATTTCAAAGATTGGTGGGTTTGAGCCCTATTACTTTTATCGTGTGGAAAAAACACATCATGAATCAAAACTCGTACATGTAAAAAATGATATCACCTCTTTGCACTTTCATTTCATTCACAATGGACCTGCTGAAATTTGCTCACTTTATCTTCATCCTGAATTTAGAAATTCCCAAAATGGACGCTTCCTTTCTCTTTCACGCTTTCTCTTTATTGCTGAAAATCGAAAGTTTTTTGAAGATCAAGTGATTGCCGAGATGAGAGGGATGGTGAATGACTCTGGTCACTCTCCTTTCTGGGATGCAGTAGGTAAGAATTTCTTTAAAATGGATTTCCCTACTGCTGATTATTTGTCTGTAAAAAATAAGCGTTTCATTGAAGATCTCATGCCTAAATATCCTATTATTGCCAATCTCCTTCCTGAGGATGCCCACTACGTGATTGGGAAAGTTCATCCTAACACAGAACCGGCAAAGAGAATTTTGGAGCAAGAAGGGTTTCATTTCTCTGGTCTCGTTGGCATATTTGAACCTGGACCAGTACTGATTGCAGATCTTGATAACATTCGCTCCATCAAGGAAAGCATCGTCGGTGAAATTAAGGAAATATCTGACAAGTCATTCAAGTCAGAGGTCTTTATTATAGCTCGCATGAGTAGCAATTTCAGGGCCGTTTTAGGTGGAGTTGTTAAACTCAAATCTGGCGGCTACAAAATATCTGGTGTCGCTGCCGCCGCACTCAAGTTGAGACTTGGGGATAAGATTCGATTTGTATCGTTCCGTCCAAAAGATCAAAAGAAGAAGAAGCCGACAAAGAAGAAAAAAGACTAATCAAAAGGAACTCATTGAATAAGCCAGAAACTGCTTCAAGAAGTTTGAAAAATCTTCTGATTGAGCCCAATTTTCAGCTCAAACTTATTGGGTATTTTATTTTCGTTTTTGCACTCACGACCATTAGCTTATATTCAACGACATTTCTTTTCTTTTGGAAATTAAAGCAAAAGGCAGTGAATGTTGGTATTCCAGACGGACATATTTTCTATCGCTATCTGGCGAATCAGAAGTCTGATTTAGATGGGCTCTTTATTGGTTTGGCCATACTCAATTTCTTAGTCTTAATTGGATTAGGTTTTTTGATTTCTCATAGAGTGGCCGGGCCCATAAATAAACTTAAAAACTACCTAAAAAATATGGCAAAAGACTCTGAGGATTTTAAATTGAGAGAGAATGATTTTTTTCATGATCTCCAACCTATCGTTAAAGATCTTAAGGACAAGCTCAAGTGAGTAAATTGCTCTCAGCCTTCTTATTAATCATTATCTCTGTGGGATGCTCAAAGGAAAAAATTCAAACAGAAGCACCTGAAGATTATGTTTTGATTGAGTTTGCTGCTGGCCTAGAAGAATACGAAGAAAAGATTTATCCAAAAGTTCAGAAAAAAATAAATGCCACCAACAATTAAATTGATGGCATGTCTAGATTATTGGCCTTGGCTTGTACTTTCAAAAATCTTATCTGCTGAAGCTGCAACAAAACCTTGATAGAGTTTGCCATCTTTCATTGGATAGCGCTTCGCAAATTCATAATAGCAGGCAGGTATCGTTAGCTTTCCATCATTGAAATTTACTTCAATGTTGTTTGCTAAAGTTGATGATTGCTCAAGACAAACTTCTTTTGACCCCTTAATTTCCCCGCCACTTGAATTGAGTTTAAAGCCATTTGCTTTTAAATATTCATTTAAACCAGCTAGCTCAGAAAAGTTCTTTAGAGCATTAATAAAAACTGTGAAATGATTAGGACGATAACCGAAAGCTGAAACCCAAGCTGCGTAGTCACTTTCCTTCATTAAATCTTTATAATCCTGTATCGTAACATTCCATGGACGTCCGGCCGAGACAAAGTCAAATTCATTTTCTTTGCCAGCTGGGATTTCCTCGATCATACGATTTACGATTCTGTTCAATTCAGGCGAAAAGTCCTGAAGCTTTAATTCTGAAATAAAGATCTTTGGAAGAGATGAATCCGCATGTTCAAAATGCTTGGCATACAATTTTTTATCAGGAAAGTGATAGTCACCCATGTACTTGTAGCCAGACTCAATAAATGGACGGGCAATAACATCGATTGTTACGCGAGGATGATTGAAAGTCCTTAAAGCAATGTGATCATTAAGAAGGCTCTCACCTTGCGAAGAAAGAAGGTCGTAAACCTTTAAAGCTAAAGGATTTATCTCTACATAGTCTTTCCACATTTTATCCAATAAAGCGGGTAAAGTTTTAACTGTCATAATTTAGCTCCTGAATGGGATGCACTATTTTAGCAAAGTCCATTCTCTTTGTAATTCATTGTCTATAATTACTGCTCCGTATTATTCTGTGATTATCAAAATAAAAAGGGTATGATTTAAGTCACTAAAATGGGAAAAGGACCAATATGCAGATGCTTCTTAAAGGTGATTATTTTAACGGCAAATTCACTCATCCTGAGGGGTTAGTCAATTTATCCACCGCCCAAGAGAAAATCCTGAAAAATTGCCCTGGTGAATTAACTCACAAACTTTGGGAAGCAGGTGTCTTTTACGACCATATTGAAAAGTCCATTGAATCTGCTCAGAAGGGATTTGATACGTGGAGAAAACTTAGCTTTGAACAGAGGGTGAGTTATCTAAAAAAATATCAAGAAATTGTCAGAGCAAGAAAAGATGAAATCGCGATGGCCCTCGCTCTCGAAGTTGGAAAACCACTTTGGGAGGCAAAGACAGAAGCCGCGGCCCTGGACTCCAAAGTTTCTGTGACCATTTCAGACTCATTAGAAAGAATAAAGCAAGAAACCATCAAAGAGGTAATGCCAAAAATAGATGGTCATGTGGTTTATAAACCACTCGGGCCGTGTTTTGTTATTGGGCCCTTCAATTTTCCATGCCATCTCGCAAATGGACAAATACTTTCAGCTCTCTTGGCAGGAAATTCAATTATTTTTAAACCATCTGAGAAAACGATCTATTCCGCCCAATTAATGATCGAATGTTTTCATCAGGCAGGATTCCCTGAAGGTGTAATTAACTTTATCAACGGTACAGGTCTCACGGCCGGTAAAATAACTGGAGATAAAAGGATTCGTGGCGTTTTCTTCACTGGGTCTAAGGCCATAGGTCTTAAGATTCTTGAAAATACTTATACCGATCTCGGGAAATTAGTAGCTTTAGAATTGGGTGGAAAAAATTCTACCATAATCCATCACGACACAAATATGTCACATGCTCTTCCTGAACTTTTGAGAGCCTGTTTCTTAACGACTGGTCAACGATGTACATCAACATCAATGATCCTCATTCATAGAAAAATTGAACAAGAATTCATTTCACAATTTAAGGCCCTTACTGAGCGAATCACAGTTGGTCACCCTACGAAGTCAAATGATCCCTTTATGGGACCTCTGATTGATGCTCATGCTGAAAAACTTTATTTTGATTTTTGTCAGTTTGGTAAAGATGAAGGTGCTGAAGAAATTATTTCTCCTCGAAAACTTGATATAGGGTTTGAGGGGCACTATGTTTCACCTTCAATACACTACGCAAAGAAACCAGATCTAAAAGGCAAGTTCATACAGGAAGAGATTTTTGGACCTAACTGCTTTTTCGTTCCTTATGACGATATCGAAGAAGCGATTAAAATTGCCAATTGTACAGAATATGGTCTGGCCGCATCCGTTTTCACAAGGGATCCAGAAATCTATAAGCTTTGCTTGAGAGATATTGATTCTGGTCTTTTAAATTTAAACCGCTCAACAGTTGGGGCCACAGCAAGACTTCCATTTGGTGGGCTCAAGAGTTCAGGAAATCATCGCCCAGCTGCTGTTTCAATGATTGATCACTGTGTAAGCACTGTCGCTTCACTAGAAACACTGGACGATAACAGCTCAAAAATTTCTGACGTTGTCGGATTAAAAGAATAAAGAATGACTCACTCACTTAAGAAAGAAAGATTGTATGTCATTATTTTGGCCGCAATTCAAATTGTCCATGTTCTAGACTTTGTCATTATCATGCCTTTAGGACCTCGTTTCATGCGAGTGTTTAATATTTCCCCTTCTGAATTTTCAACATTAGTGGCGGCCTACACATTTAGTGCCGGGATCGCGGGTTTTATTGGTGCTCTGTATGCAGATCATTTTGATCGAAAGAAATTCCTCCTCTTTAACTTCATTGGCTTTATCGTTGGTACCTTCATGTGTGCCATGGCAGGAAATTTCACCTCTCTTTTAACTGCACGAATTGTCGCTGGAGCATTCGGTGGAGTTCTTAACGCCTGCGTTTTGGCAATTGTTGCAGACTTAATTCCCTTTGAAAGAAGAGGAGCGGCCATGGGTGCTGTCATGTCAGCATTTTCTATTGCCAGTGTTGTAGGTGTGCCTATAGGACTTTATATTGCACAAGTGTTTGATTGGAATGCTGCTTTCTATTTCATTTGTATAGTTGGGATCTTTTTCTGGCTTCTCACTGCTTCCATTTTGCCATCGATTAAAGTCAGGACCAATACTTTGACAATTAAGGAAAATCTCCAAAATTTTAAACTTATTTTGATTCAAAAAGATTACTTGCAGAGTTTTCTTCTAACGAGCTTCCTTGGGTTTGGGATTTTTATGATTGTCCCTTTTATCTCTCCCTACATGGTAGGGAATGTGGGACTAACTGAAGCTCAACTACCCTATATCTATCTCGCGGGTGGAACTTGCACTGTCATAACGGCCAGATTAATTGGTAAGGCCTGTGATAAAATTGGAAACTTCAAAGTTTTTAGAGCGGTGACAATTATCTCTATCATTCCGACTTTATTACTTACAAATCTTCCCCAAGTTCCGCTCGCTCTTGCTCTCTGCTGCACCTCTTTTTTCATGATGGCAGGTTCTGGGCGCTTTATTCCGGCAATGACTATTCTTAGTGCTGTTGTTAAGCCTAAAGAGCGTGGAACATTTATGAGCCTTGAAAACGCCGCAAGACAACTCTCTTCTGGCTTCGCCTCTCAGCTCGCTGGATTTATCATTGGAGCTGGAGCAGCTGGCTCTCTGACAAATTATAATATAGTTGGATACGTAGGTATCTCAATGACTCTTATTGCAATTTTTATTGCTTATAGAATTAAGATCAAATTCAATCTGAGATAATAATGGGTTTTACCGCCGCACATTTGGCTGCAATCGTTTCTTATTCTCTCTGGGGACTTTTTCCTATTTATTGGAAATTTTTTCCAGAGGTGAAGCCGTGGGACTTATTTGCTCATCGACTGCTTTGGTCATTTCTCACACTTTTATTAATTTTAACTTACAAGAAACAATTGGCCTCACTTAGGACCATTTGGAAGAATCCAAAAACTCGTTTTATGCTTATGGCATCGGCCATTCTTATCTCCTCAAATTGGCTTCTTTATATTTATGCTGTGAGTATCGGTCAGATTCTTGAAGCAAGCATGGGCTATTTTCTTAACCCTCTCATAAATGTTTTTTTGGGGTGGCTCATACTGAAAGAAAAAATTCGCATTGGCCAATGGCCGGCGATCATCCTTGCAATTACTGCCATCGCTTTAATTGGGTTTCAAAGTGGAATTCAGCACTTTCCATGGATTGCTTTAACGTTATCGCTTACATTTGCGACCTACGGACTTATTCGTAAACTCGCCCATGTTGGCTCCCTTGAGGGTCTTGCTTTTGAAACGTTAATGATGATCATCCCAACATTCATTATTTGGCATTTTCAGCCGAGTAGGCCACTTGATATCTTCTCGCAAATTCCAACATGGAAAATATCTTTGCTAAGTTTGGCAGGAATTATTACTTGCGCACCATTGATCCTTTTTGCTTTTGCGGCAAGAAGATTGCCTTTTGGAACACTTGGTTTTCTGGGCTATCTTTCTCCAATCTTGAAGTTTGTCTGTGGTTGGCTAATTTTTCATGAAACTTTAAGTTCAGAAAGGATTCAAGCATTCGCCCTCATTTGGTTGGCCCTTGTGTGGTATACTGGTGAGTCACTTTTGAATCATAAAAAATTGAGAATCCAACGGAATCAACTACCATGATGTCCCTATCAAAAATTAATAAGACCTTCGATCCCCGGGGAATTGCTGGGGTTCATGACGTATCCTTTGATATTTTAAAAGGCAGCGTTTTTGCTCTCATGGGACCAAATGGGAGTGGAAAAACAACTCTGTTAAATATTATTTCTGGAAAAATCACCCAAGATTCTGGAGAGATTAAGACTAGTGGAAAAATTCATTTTTTTGAGAAAAAGAATCCTCCTCTCGACATGAATGTTCAAAAGTTTCTTATTGATTCCGTTACAGATGATTCCATTTCACCGGAGAAAAAACTACAGCTGGCCAGAGACTTTGCAGATATTTTTGAATTCACATTTCAGCTTCGCCAGTCAGTGGGCCAACTTTCGCAAGGGCAGCGCCAAAAAGTACTTATGGCGGCAGAACTTATTAATCAACCAGATATATTGTTTCTAGATGAACCATTTATTCATCTAGATCCAATGTCGAGAAAAGACATCCTGAACGATCTTTTTGTTTTTCTAAAACAGCGCGAAGTCACAGTCCTATGGGTGACTCATGAAAAAGATGAAGCTCTTCGCTTTTCTGATCAGATTGGGCTTATTCAGTACGGTAAGATGGAACAAATTTCAACTCCCTCAGATATGTTGAAGAAGCCTCGCAATGTTTTTGTGGCCCAGTTTTTTGGCCATCAAAACTTTATGAAGGTCATCCAAGAAAATGGTGTATGGAAAACACCTTGGGGTAATTTTTCTTATCCACTCAAAGATTTAGAGGGCTATCTCGTCATC
>CANHJD010000064.1 GCA_947461145.1 Bacteriovoracaceae bacterium | reverse complement strand
TTAAAATAATTAAGCTAACATCTTGCGCAGTCAAAAAACTTCGATTAAATTTAAGGTAATCAATCAAGAATTACGACTCATCTTAAATATCATTTAGATGAATCATTAAAAGGAGAATTTATGTCTAAGTATTTCGTAATCGCTGCTGCACTTATCGTTCTTGCTGTTGCTTGTAACAAAAAAGAAGAAGCTGCTACAACTGAAGCTACAACAACTGAACAAGCTGCTCCTGCTGAAGCTGCTCCTGCTGAAGCTGCTCCAACTGAAGCTGCTCCAACTGAAGCTCCTGCTGCTGACGCTCCAGCTGCTGACGCTCCAGCTGCTCAGTAATTTTGATTTAAATCAAATACTAAAAGAGGCCTGCTTTCGAGCAGGCCTTTTTTTTATTAAAATTCAGTATTTTTTACAAGATAGAGTACATTCACGAGTGATTTTAATAAAATTCCCCCATGAAAACTATCCTTCTTATTTCATTTCTTACTCTATCCTCACCTTCTTTTGCCTGTGACTTTGCCCCAGTAAAAGTTCTGGTTGTAGGTGACTCACAAACTGGTGCGACTTGGGCAAAAAGTTATTTTGGAAATTTTCTTCAAGAATGCCTTGGGGAAAATTTTATGATCTTTGGTAAGGGTGGATCAATTCTTTCAAGCTGGCTTGGTAAAGGAAGCCTCGACAATATCCAGATCATTCAACGAGATCCAAAAAATAGACATCTTAATCTAGGCCTAGGTGATCAAGTTCCACTTTGTAAAAAAAGATTTGCTCCTATGCTTGATACTTATTCCCCTGAAAAGTTGTTGCTTTTTTTTGGTGATAACTACATCGCTAGTACAGATGAACAAATTATTCTTGAAACAAAAAAAACATTGGATCTTTTGCAGGAGAAAGGAATAAGTGCTGATAACTGCTTTTTTTTAACACCAACTTTTGAGATGGAAGTTGCGACCAAGAGGAATGTAAGTCGAAAAAATTTCGATAATACCTTAAGAATCACAAATGCTATCAAAAAGGCATCTGAGGGCCGTTGCACTATTTTAAATGGTCTTGAAATCATGGAAAACTCCCCCTATTACCTCACTAATAAACTCCTAAAGCGAGTTCACATTCCAGGCAATCTGGATTGTGCCGGTGCGGCCAGTAACGATAATATCCACATCTGTGGCGAAGCCGCGCGCGACTTGGCAGTGAAGATTTGTGAAAGATTGCGATAATCCAAACTAGTCAGGAAAAACAGTTCGTAAAATCCTTTTGTTGTAAGCATTCCCCCCAGGGTCTATAATCAAAATATAGAGGGGAATTATTTATGTATGGACTGATCAACATGGCGATCAAGCAATTGGTTTTGGATAATTTTGGCGAATCCGGATGGCAAAAAGTTTTGGATGAAGCAAAAGTTAAACAAACAAATTTTGAAATGCTTACAATCTACAATGATGACATTACCTATAAGCTCGTTGGCGGGGCCTGCGCAGTTACTGGAAAATCCGCTGAGGAGATATTAAAGCTCTTTGGTGCCTATTGGGTTAAATACGCCGCAGGCGCTGGCTACGAACCTCTCTTTAAACTCTTTGGTCCCACTTTTAAAGAATGCATGATTAATTTAAACAGAATGCATGAACACATGGGTGCAATGATGCCTGGACTTATACCCCCAGAGTTTAACCTGGAGGAAGATATTGCAGAATCTGAGATCATTCTTCAGTACAAGTCTCAACGTAAGGGTCTTGCACCAATGGTAAGTGGATTAATACAAGCACTATCAGAAAGATATGAGGTTAAAAATCTTCAGGTTAACCAGCTTGAAAGGAAAGAAAGTATTGAGGCAGAAAGGTTTCAAATTAAATGGAATTAACTCTTGATCAGACCGATTTTGAAACTCTCTACCCATTCTTTGTCGCTATCAATGAAGAAGGTAAAGTAGTTAGCTTTGGAAAGAGTGCCCCGAAGTGCTTTCTTGGAATAAAAACTGGACAAAATTTAAATCAAGTTCTTAATCTCTTAACCCCTAAGAACCTCATTGCCGAGAAAGACCTAAAAAAACTTGCTGGAAAAATCATAACCTTAAAATCTGCGACAACTGAAATTAGCTTTAATGGTGAACTTATTTGGATCAAAGCAAACAATTTCTTCTTATTTGCCATAACTCCGCTCATTCAAAATGTTGAAATACTGACTACGTATAATCTAACCTATGGAGACTTCCCCGCCTACTCACCCTTATTTGATTTTTTCATTTTGATCCAGGCGGAGAGATTTGCAAGAAAAGAGCAGACAAAAACATTTGATGCCCTTGAAGAACAGATCACTCTATCAAAGCTAAACCTAAAGATTGCAAACTTTTGCTCAAGATCATTTGATATTGATGAATCAATTAGCTTTAGTTTGACTTCAATTTATGAGTCATTACATTGGGGAGGTGAAATAATTTCATCGCCAAATTTAAAGACAGAAGAGACAACTACAAGTGAGGATTCTGCTGAGGTTCCGCTTATTATTAATGAACAAGTTCGCTACTTGCTCAGGTTTAAGCATGAAAATTTTAATTCCCCTTCTGAGGCAATAAAAATATTTTTAACATCCCTCAGATACACCCTTGAAAATCTAATCACTCGAATCGATCAGCATAACTCTCTTCAAGAATCCCAGGCCCAAAAAGTTGCAAGTTCTAAAATGTACACTTTAGGAGAAATGGCCGCAGGGATTGCTCACGAACTAAATAATCCTCTCGCTGTTATTCAGGGACTGGCCTGGGTAACGATTACAAATCTTCAAAATTCGGACTTTAAAATCAGCAAGATTGAAGAAAGCATGGGTAAGATTATAAAAATGACTGAAAGATCTGGAAAAATAATTAAGGGCCTTAGAGCTTTTGCCCGTGATGCAGCTCAGGACCCGATGGAGAAAATAGAACTTGGACAAGTTGTGGAGGACACACTTGAACTATGCAAAAGTCGCATTAACCATCGTGGAATTGAAATCTATTGGCAACCAGAAAAAAAGTACTTTTCTTGGGGCAGGGCCGTTCAAATTTCACAAGTTATGCTTAATCTTCTTAATAATGCGGCAGACGCTATCGAGTCTTCTGAAGCCCCATGGATAAAGATTTCTATCATTGAAAATGATAATAAGTGGATAGTATCCGTTTCAGATTCCGGAACAGGAATTCCAGAAGATATTGTTAAAAAAATGATGACTCCTTTTTTTACGACAAAACCTACCGGTAAAGGTACTGGACTAGGTCTTAGTATTTCAAGCAGCATCTTAAAAAGTCACAAGGGTGATTTTTGGTATGAAAAGAATTCTCCGAATACCTGCTTTAGTTTTTCACTGCCAATCTATAATTGAATTACCAAATCTTCCATTTACTCGTTTTGCCAAAAAAATAGTCTAAGACTGCAGTGACTTCTTTTTTTGCCTCATCTCGTTTCTGCTCTTTTGAGGAAAATCCTTCATGATTAAATTGCCCCTCAATCACCTGACAGATCTGTGCCAGAAGTTCATTTTTCTTATTTCTCATTGCCTCAAGATGTTGTTTTTCCTCAGTCTGCAATTTATTTGAAAATTCAGATTCTCTGGAACGGGTATAAACATCAAACTCTTGTTCCCATTGCATTTTTTTCTTTTCAAGATCTGCATCTAACTGAAGCATCTTCGACTTATTGGACTCCAAAAGAATTTCGATTTCTTTGGCATAATACTCTTTCTTTTCTTTGTAGTGAGAGAGTGACTCCTCGTGAAGAAAATTTGCTGCAGACTTCATCCCCTCAAACTGAGACAGATCGGCCTGCATTTTTGAGAGTTTTAGCTGTTCTTGACTAAGAAGCCTTGACAGCTCAAACTCATCAGATTTGAGCGTCTCTAATCTTTTTTTCGCCTCACAAATATCTTTCTCAAAAGATAGCAGAGACTCTTTTTTTCCGATTAACTGATCATCTAGTTGTTGATTTAGCTGCTCACTTCGTAATCTCTCATTTTGAAGCTCTGCTTTAGTTTGCTGAGCATTCATAAACCACAAATTAAGCTCGTCACGCTGCAGAGAAAATGAAGCTAGCTCCTCTTTTGTATGTGATAACTTTTTATTCACATCATTGAGCTCAACAAGCTTATCTTGAAGGCCCGACACAGAAGCTTCAAGTTGCTTGAGTTGCCACTGCTTTTCATCATAGATTTTGAGAACACTTTCTTTTGATGCAATCTGTTCATTAAGCTTTCCAAGCTGACTAACGAGATCAATTTTCTCCATTGAAATCTTTTCTACATCTATGGTTAGATGTCGAAAATCATTTTCAAAGAAAGAAACTGTTTTCTTAAGAAGTGAGCCGATTAATTGAATTTCTTTTGTCTGATCTTCTATGACTACCGTATTTTTCTTTCTTTCTTCTAGGCTCGATTCAAAGAGGTGCTGCATTTCGTTTTTAAGATTTGTTATCTTAGACATCCCAGATTCTATTTCTTTTTCCAATGGGGCTATTTTCTTTGTCTCCAGGATTAAGACCTGTGCAACTTTTTTTAACTCCTCGTGAAGTTTGCTATTCTTTTGCTTAAGTATAATATTTAGTTCTTTCTCGATAACTTCTTTTTTCTCTTCAAGTTCTTTTATTTTATCAAGCATCTGCTCTTGTCTTAAATTAAAGATTCTTGTACTCTCATCAGTTTTTCTGGTATTTGCTTCTGCTTTGACCTTATCAATTTCTTGAGTGACAGTTTTCTGCTCATGCTTTAATTCTTTGGCAACCTTTCTAAAATTTTCAGGTAACTCAAATTCAGCAGTAGCATCAGCATCCGTTAATTTCTTCGCAGTATTCATGACATAACTCACTGGTTTAATCCATGTGAACCTATCGGACATAGAAGAAGAAACTAAAAGGTTTTAATGAAAACTTAATGAAGGATTGTTCTTGTCGGCTATGTGCCGCTTTAAGAAAGCTCCCTATTTCCAAATTTCAGGTTTAATTAATCAACTTTTAGGCATACTAATAGTTACCTGAATAGATCGCTTCTAATCAAAAAGGTGGGTAAGCTAAGATCGCTACTTGTGCCCCAGCATTTGGGTTAACAGAATAAACATAAATAATACCGACTAAACCATGTAATTTTTATAGGAGATTAATCTTAAAAATCACGCTATTCATTAAGTCATGAATCATCTATTTATTTTTGCCTTACTAACTCTGTTTTTCCCTCATAAGATCCAGGCAGACTGCTCGGGCCCAGTGGACTTATTGGCCGTTGGAGATTCACAGATTGGGGCGACTTGGGCACGAAGTTATTTTGGAAACTTTCTTCCTACATGCCTTAAGGGAAGCTTTGTCATCTATGGCCGAGGCGGAACAACAATTGGCAATTGGCTTAATTCTGGTGGAATGGACCATATAGAAACAATCCAAAGAGATAACCAATCCTCGCATATTAATCTTGGAGCGAACGAAAAAGTGCCCATGTGTAAAAAAAGAATTGATCCTATGCTGAAAGCACATCAACCAAAGAAAGTGTTTTTTGAATTTGGGGGCAATTACATTTCAAATCCTTCAATTGATGTGAAAAAACAAATAGATGAATTATTAGTTATTGTTGCTCAAAATAATATCGACATCGAAAATTGTTATTTTTTGACACCGACATTTGAGATGGAAGTTGATTCTAGAAGAAATGTCCCACAAAGAAATTTAACAAATGTACTAAAAATCACAAACGTTATTGAAGAGGCCCTGAAGGGACGTTGTCAGCACATAAATGGCATCGAAGTGATGAGAAGCTCACCCTATTTTGATGGTAAAGAAATACTTAAAAGAATCCCTATTCAGGGTCTAGCAGGCTGTGGTGGAGCAGCTGTTAATGATAACGTTCATGTCTGCGGTGAAGCAGCTAGAGATTTAGCGGAAAAAGTTTGCCAAATCTTAAATAACTAACGCTTTAAGAAGTGAAAGTATTGTTCTTCAATAGCATCAAATTCTAATTCGACTTCACTTCCATCAACGATAGTTGTTTTCTTTGGTGCTTTTAAATTCACAATTTGGGAAGAATCAAGAAGGATAGCTTCTTCCTCGTCACTCTCTTCACAAAAATAGGGGGCATAAAAAGTAGCCACTTTGGCATTTGATGAAAGAAATCCAGCAACCATATTAAATTGTTGAACGATTATCTGAGGACAATTATAGTACGTAATTTGAACCCCTGATCCCAGACTTTCAATAAAACGGATCCACTCTCTAATTCCACAGGAGTTGATCATTTTTAATTCATTAAAGTCTATTTTATATATTTTACCTTTATTCTGATTCAAAGGTGAAAAATCAAATTCTTCATCAATACTTCCCGTAAAACTAATCATTCTAGCGTCGCCATCAGATTTAATGTTAAATTTTAATTTCGGCATATCCAGCTCCTCGAAAAACTCAAAAAATATGAAAAGACTTTTCTTTTGAGAGATACCACTTAAAGCGCTTATCTCCCTCTATAACAAATATATTCTCAGTGCTCTTACCACTATCAATGTTGATAATATATTTATGAACGTACTTAAATATGAGATACATACCAACCCCTGCCCCACCTTCTTTTTCTTTAACTTCACCAGATGGAAGGAAATCAAAAACTTCTTTTGTTTTTAGAGATCCGTAAAAGTCTTTAACGCTTATGACTACTTTTTTGTTATCAGTAGTAACAGTAACCAGAGGCTCTTTTCCAGGGATAGAGAAAGTGGGCTGCTTTCTGTTGAGCTCTCGGTTCGTATGATTACCCATCTCGTCAGTAGGAGCATTGTAAAGAGCGTTATTTATAGATTCATTTAAAATCAAATTTAAATAATCTTGGAGACCATCAAACCAAATTGAAAAATCATGCCCCGCCAATAAATCCTTTATGTCATTGGGCATCCCCTCTGAGGACTTGATTAATTTTTCCGTTTTGAACTTTGCAGATTTCATTATTGTATCTGTAGTCCATTTTACACCCGTAAAAAAAGCAATAATAAAATCTCTAATATCAGAGAATGAATTTGGTCCCGAAAGTCCAATAAGGTGTGAGACATGAGTTTCTCGAAGGATCTGATTAACTTGAATATGATCAATAAGAGCCGTCAAAAAAGCAAGTTTTGATCGATAGTTAAGAACATCTGCATACTTTTTATCACCCATTTGATAAAGTGAGTAATCGATAAAAATCAGATCTGCTTCTTCAAATGTATAATCTGTTTTGAAAGTAAATTTAAGATTACTTCCTGCCTCTCTAAGACTTTTTTCCAAGCTTGGAACAAGCATAATGGCATTATTAGATAGAATTAAAATTTTCTTATCGGCCAAGTTCTTTATCCTTGTTTTACAGCAACTAGCGTAATGTCATCATTGGGTGGAACATCCTGATAATAATCATAAGCATCTTTTAAAATTTGAGAAACGATTTCTTCAGGAGACGTTTTTGCTACTTTCAAAAAAGATTTTAGGAATCGACGATCTCCGTACTGTTTTCCTTCAGTATTTTCAGCTTCAACAACACCATCAGTAAAAAGCAATAGGACGTCATTTTTGGAGAAATTTATTTGTGAATTCTCATAAACAGAATCTAGTTTATGTCCCAAGCGATTTCCAACTGCTTCCATAAGTACGGAGAGATTTTCTTTTGAGGGCTCATCCTGACTAAATCTGTACATTAAAGGAGAGTTATGGGAGGCGTTGCTATAAATAAGTTGAGAGGTGGTATCATCAAAAATACCGACAAAAAAAGTCATCAAAATCTTACCACCTAAATGAAAGATTACTCTATTCATCATAGTTAAGATTGCTGCTGGATCATTTAATAAATCTGGTCTTCCAATCGAAAGGTCTTTAAGAAGCTGAGCACAGCAGTTTGCCGTAGCCGTCACTAGGGCAGCTGGAACTCCGTGGCCAGTGGCATCTCCAATTAAAAAGACCTTTTTCCCACCAATATCATAGGCACCCCACCAGTCTCCACCGCACTCGGTAGCAGATTGGTAATGGCCAGAAATTGAAAAGTTTTCAAAACTAATATTTTGGTGAGGAAAGAAGCTTGCCTGAACTAGTTGAGCAACTGCTAACTCCTCTTCCATTCTAACTTTGTCTTTAACCTCATCCATGTATCTTTTTATTTCAAGGGACATGTAATTGAACGAGTCAGCGAGAACTGAAAGTTCATCTGAAGTTTTAACCACGACTTGAGAGTCAAAATCCCCAGAGGCAACCTTGGAGGTTCCAATCATTAATTGATCCACTGGCCGAGTAATTGAATGAGAGAAGAACACACCTACAATAAGTGCAATAGAGATAATAAATACAGCGATAGCTGTACTCTTTTGAACCAGCGAGCGCGCCACCTGAAAGGCACTATCTTCATTTATGAGGCTAACAATAACTAGCCTAAGATTATTTATTTTCTGAACCCCCATAACAAAGTTACCCTGAGGTAACTTAATGTCAAAAACTCCTTGGGAGACCTGAAGGCGATCGATATAACTTGCTAATTCTTTAGTTGCCAGTTTGGGATTTTGCGCCAAGAGGAATGTGCCACCCTGATCAAGTAATACACTTTCAAATGAAGAGGAATCAAACAGGTTCGTAATTGGAAGAGCATCTACTTTAAGCAAATAGAGCTCGTTACCGGACTCATTAGAGAAGGCCAACTCTATGAAAGGCTTTTGCTTGAAATCAAAAAAATAATTAATTTTTAATTTTTTTGAATAAAGATCCTCATAATCACTCAAAAAGTTCTTATTTCGTGAGCTAAAATAATCGAGTACCTCTGGTGAATCTTTCAGGATTGAACTTGTTATATGTTTATGGAAAATCAATCCACCATCTTCATTTTTATGAAAAAGTACAAATTCATAAATTTCTTTCTTGCGATTGACAATATTGGCCAAGACATCATCAGAAGCAGAATTCAATGATACCTGAGCAAGAGCTTCGGCATTTGTAACTTGTTGCTGAACATAATCAGTAATCGATTTGGAAATTTGCTCAGATTTAGAAAGTGAAGTTTCGAAAACATAGGCTGATTTATCTTCGTAAAAAAGGTCTAAAGCAAAGTAAAGCCCAGTCCCAAGTGAAACTAAAATTGAAACAACAATAAAAAAAAGGAATTTCGACTGAATCGAAAAGCTGACGCTTTTAGTCCCCTTGCCTACTGGATCCATTGAACCTTACCTTAACGGATTTCTCTATACTCAAACCCAATTCAATTTATAATAAAATAATAACAATTTTATCATATAACCATTTTGGATCCAAATGAAGTTAAAAGAAAAAACATTACTAGGAGTCGCTACAACTCTACTAGTCTCTTCATGCATTTACCTCGCTTTCTTTGACAGATTTAATAACAATAAAAATGAAAAAAATATAAAGCTTGGTTCTGTTACTAGGCAAAAAGATATTTTAAAAAGGAAATCTCAAAACTCACTGGCCTGGGAAGATATTGATCAGGACTCGACGCTATATGCTGGAGATAAAGTTTTTACTCCAAGCAATTCTACTGCGACACTTAAAATTGGAAATTCAAGTTTTATCGATATGTCATCCATGACTCTCCTAACCATTGGTCAAGCAGGAGAAAAGGAATTCAAAATTAACCTTGAAGAGGGAAATGTTTCTGCAAATTTGAACAAATCAGATCATTTAAAATCAATTGAATCATCCGGAAAAGTGCTAACGTTAAGTTCAGAAAATGCTAACGTGATGATTAATTCAGATAAAGACACACAAACATTTGCGCTTATGGCAGGTGCAGCGATTCTTGGCGCCAATGGAAAAGATGTCTCACTAAAAGAAAATGAGGCTCTTTCTCAAGGGAAGAATGGTCAATGGATAAAAAGTCCTAACCAATTCAAATTGACTTCGCCGACCGCAGCATCATTTATAACTGAGTCAAATAGAAAACAAACAAAATTTTCCTGGGTAACTATCGAAAACAAGAACGTCAAAAAGAAAATTGAAATATCAGATAGCCCTAAATTCAATAATATTTTATACAATGGCTTTGTTGAAGGCAATTTTGCGATCTTAAATCTAAGTGAGCTAAATACAGGAGAATACTTCTGGCGTCTTAAATACGTTGATGAAAAAAGTGAAATCATTGGTTATCAAAAATTCAGTATCTACCTTAATCTCCCTCCAAAACTTTTTCGGCCTGCAAATTTACAAAAAATTATTTTAGATAACAGAACACCCACGCTTACTTTCGAGTGGGAAGAAATGCAAAACGCAAGCTATGTTATTGAGTTAGGAAACTTTCAAAACCAAGTTGAAAAACTTCTGACCTCAAAATCAATTGATCAATCATGGATCACTTTCAAATCACCATCTCCAGGTAGATATTGGTGGAGAGTTCAAAAAATACTAAAAGGATTCCCGGCAGTTTGGAGTAGTAAAATCCCATTCGAAATTTTACCTCCAAATGTAGCAAAAATGCCCAAGTATACAAATCCATCCAATAATCAAGTTTTTAAGGAAGATATTTCAACGATCTCTTTTGAATGGCAAGGATCTTCAAACCTATCGTATATCGTCACTGTTGCTAAAGATGACAGCTTTAAAGATATAATTTTCACCGCAGGAAGTGAGACAGGTAAGGTAGATTGGAAAAGGATGGGAACTGGAAAGTTTTATTGGAAAGTTTCTCATCCATCAATTCAAGAAGCTGCAACTATTTGGAACTTTAATGTTCCAACCCAGAAACCAATTCTAGAAGAACCTGAGACGAACGCAAATATTGTTATCATAAAAAATGGACAGGAAATAAATTTTAAATGGTCAAATGTTTATGCTCCAGAAACATCTGAAAAAGACAGAGTTTACACATTGATTATTTATCGTGATGGTAATGAAATTTTCAAGGATCAAACAAGTCGAAATCAAATCGCTTGGGCACCTAAGGAGTCTGGAAAATATTCGTGGAAAATTCAAGTTCCAGGTGCTTCGACTGAAATTCAAGACTTTAATATTGAAATCTCTGCAGGACCAGAAAAACTAAGACTAAAAAAAGAAATTCGTTCAAAAATAAGAAAGAAAAGTAATGCTGAAATAGATCTCTACGAAAGACGAGCAGATATGTATGCCCAGAACAATCCGAACACAATTGAATCGGTCGAGAACTCCTCTCAATTCGCTGAAATTAGTTGGGATAAAGTAAAAGATGCAAAATGGTATATTTTAGAAATTTACAGAGATGAAAAAGGCGAGGAAATTCTTATTTCCCGTCGACTTAAACGTCCCTATTTTGAATGGACAAATGCTCCCTCAGGGACATATTTTTTCAGAGTTTCCTACATTGATAAGTACGAAAGACAAAGTCCTTATAGTGAAATGTCAAAATTAATTATTGAAGATCAAAAAATAGAAGAAAAGGAAATTCAGCTGATCTTCCCAGAAAATAAGTATATTAGTTTTACCACCAAGCAAGGGGTAGAATGGAAGCCACTACCCGATGCTGATTTTTACAAAGTAATCGTAAGTTCTTTCAAAGATAAAAAAATTTACTTTGAAGGAAAGACCCATTGCCCATACTTACTTATCCCATTAAATAAAGGTGCATATCGATGGAAGGTTCAAGCTTTCTCTAAAAATGAAGTCATAGGAACGAGCGGTGAAAGATTCTTTTCAATCAGAGAACTAAAAAATCAGACACAGGATATCTATCCTATTCTAAACCCCTACCTCAAAGGCTATCTCCAAGCAGATTTTCTGATTGGTGGGGTTACGGCAGATACGATCCTCAACCAGGGGGGGGAAAGCTATAACTCAAGTGCTGACCTAAATCTTTTTCCAAATTCACTGATGATAAGTGCTGGTCATAATCTTTCTTATCATCACTATCTGACAGCTTGGACAAGCTACAAGGCATTGGAAAAAGGAACCTCGAAATATAGTGAAATTGATTTTGGTGGATACTGGAACTGGTTTGCTAGAACTGATGAAAAGATGGTGGTTTATTTTGGCCCAGGTGGAAAATTTTCTTCGGTGAATCTTGAAAGCGTAAACCAAAGCAATGGACTTGGTGCCAAGTTTAATTTTATGACAGTGCTTTTTCAGGCCACACTAATCGCTCCCTTTTGGAAATTTGAAAACTGGAAACAGATTCTAAAAGGCGAAGGAGGAGTCAGTTTTGCAATTGTAAACTCTACTCAAACAGGATTCAGTTACAGTCTTAAGAAATCAAAATTTTCGTTATTTAAAATGTGGCCTTCACTTTATGAAAATTCTTATCTTCAGTTTGGTTTTGGTTATAGCATGAGCAATACAAAATACAATAAAGATGAAATACGTGTTAATGAGTGGAAAATACCAATTGGAATCGGTGTGGATCATAATTGGTTTTGATCACATATTTCCTCTTTTTTAGCATTTTCATGCATTATAATGCTGCAAGCTCCTAATTTTTAATGACTTGGAAAAATTTCATACTCAATCACTTCCTTGGAGTTATGAGGCATAATCCTCTAACTATGAAATACCTACTTGTCATCACAATGAGTGCCTTCCTATCAATTACCGCAAAGGCTTCTGACTTTCCTGATGATTTGGGATTTAAAAGTCTTTTTAGAATTGACTCCGACTCCGGCATAAAGGGTCCACCTTATCAAAAAATTGTTGATGAACTAAAAGAGCTTGAATCAACCTTTCCAGAAATCGTTAATGTTATTGAGTATGGGAGGAGCGTTGGAGGCAGACCTCTGACGATTGTAAAGATTCAAAAGAAATTAACAATAGAAGGTAAGTTACCTGCCATTTATATCGGAGGAAGTATTCACGGCGATGAGTACCTTAATATTGAAGATAGGCTCCCTAAATGGTTTGCTGAACAAAGTGAACAAAAAGGTCCAGTTGGCAACTTTCTCGAGAAAGGCGGAGTGATTTACATTGCCCCTATCTTAAACCCAGATGGCTATGAAAAGAGATCCCGAACAAATGATTTAGGGATTGATTTAAATCGTGATTTTACTGTAATTGAAGCACAAGTCGAAGGCCTTAAACAACCAGAGACATCGGCTTTAGCCTTTTTCCTTGAAGAAGACTTAAAAAAAGAAGGTCGAAAACTTGAAATAACCATGGACTACCACTGCTGTATTGGCGCCCTACTCTATCCTTGGTCATTCAAAGGGCCAACTCTTCCATCAGAACAATTAATTAAACATTTAAATATTGTTGAAGCGATGAAGTCAACTGTAGGTGGCGAGATAAAATCTGGGACAACTCCAACTATCTTGGGCTACTCCGCAAAGGGAACTTCAAAAGACTTCTATTATGAGCACTTCGGAGCAACAAGCTTTACTTTTGAAGGTAGAAGAAACCGAGAGGATAAATATTTTGATGAGCATACAAAAATGTGGGACTTAATCCTACAGAGATTTGAGTTCACAAGTATCTAATCGAGCAAAAGGCATATAGCGAATACGAGAGATAAGATTTGCCTTGATAATTTTTTTATCTTCATCCAAGAATAATTTCACAGTACAACGAGTGAAACTTTCTTCACCCTCACTGATCTCCATCCCACTCAATACAATCTTTCTTTCTCCATCTTTAATATCAGAGACTTTGTCCATTTCCTCATCGGAAACTGAAAACTGGCATCGAATATCACCAGAATAAGTAATCACATTTTCAATATTATTATTATCGTGACGAGACTCAAACTGAACATTGCATAGTTTATTCTTACCTGCAGACTGGTGATTTTTCTCATTCGAAGCCATGGAATTTGATAAGGTCAAGAAACTTACAACAATGAAGAACAAGTAATTCATACAAACCCTTTAAATGGCATATTAGTTGTTTAAAAGTCTCTTCGCTTCAAGTCCGAAAACCGGCGAAAAGGAATTGTAGCGAATTTCCTTCGTATCTCTTTCCCGCCCATAACTCATCACGATTCCAACAAGCTCTTCTCTAGCAAACTTGCTATAGCGACAAACCAATGCTCCACCGGAATCACCCTCTAGAAAATTTTTTCCTTCCAAAATAGGGGCTCCAGACTTAGTTTGCATAAGAATCTGGGCCGGGCCGGAAGCATTATTCATAATTTTTAAATCCATCGACTTATCAACTTTAATACGCTTTAGATTTGCAGCGGGGTAATTTCCCCTTAAAGCAAGAACCTCGCACTCAACACCATTTCTTAACTGTCCACCCTCAATGTACATTGAAGGATAATTAGTCGGAGAAACTGAATCTGCTTTAATAATAGAAGAAAACTCTAAGAGAGAGATATCCTCATAAAAACCAGTCTGCTGGTAGACATTCGATTTTTTTAAATTCGTAAATTCCATAAACTCTTCAGCTCCACAGTTCGCCAATATAATCCCTTGTGAAATTGTGTTTTTACCATGTGGAAAACAATGCGAAGCAGACAGCAGCCGTCCATGCCCAACATGAACAGCATTACAAACATTCCCCTCTCCAGATGGTGAGGAAATAGAAAGATGGCAAATATAAGAAGGGGTCTCTGCGAAAGCCAGTGAAGCTGAAAGAAAAGAAATTAGGGTAATTAAACATCTTAATTTGCTCATGAAGGATTTATAAGCAATGTGGATGCCAAATAAGAGAGTAGTTCAACTATTATAGGATAAAAAGATGACTATTTTTTTGACAGGT
>CANHJD010000063.1 GCA_947461145.1 Bacteriovoracaceae bacterium | reverse complement strand
ACAAGATGTTCACTAAACGGTAATTGCTAAGGAGAGCTCCAAATGTCATCACTCACGGCCAAGCTTAAAAATCTTAAAGACTATAGATGCACAGTAGATCCTAAAGTGAAGGATGAAATCATTCTTGAGTACGCTCCACTTGTGAGATATATCGCTCAAAAAATTGCTTCTCGCTTGCCGCCAAATATTGAACTTGATGACATGATTTCTTGTGGTGTCATTGGTCTTATGGACGCTATTGAGAAGTTTGATCCTTCTCGAGATAATAAATTTAAAACTTATGCTGAGTTCCGTATTCGTGGTGCGATTCTTGATGAGCTACGCTCACAGGACTGGGTACCTCGTTCTGTACGTGAAAAAGCAAAGGTTGTTGAAAAAGCATACGCCAAGCTTGAAAAAGACTTTGGTCGCCCTGCTACTGATGAAGAGATGTGCGAACATCTTCAGTGTTCAATGGATGAGTTCCATGAGCTTATTAATAAATCAAAATCAGTATCTTTACTTAATATTGAAGATGCAGCAGCCATGAGCAAGGGTGACAAGAGATTGATGGTGTCTCTAATGGAAACATCTCGCTCTGCAAATCCTCAAAATGCCGTTGGTTATAAGCGAGCTCAAGAGATCATTAAAGAGGGAATCAAGTCTCTTCCTGAAAAGCAAAGACTTGTACTTTCACTTTACTATTTTGAAGATTTAAATCTCAAAGAGATTGGTCAGGTCCTAGATGTGACTGAATCTAGAGTGTCTCAACTACATACTCAAGCGATTCTAAAATTAAAGGCAAAGCTGAGAAATCAATTTGATTCTCATGAAGATCTCGCCAGCTAAGAAATTATCCAGTAACTTATAAAAAGCCCTCTTCTTGAGGGCTTTTTTATTTCTCCTTCCTCTGCCCCTACGAACATGTAAATAAGTTCTTTTCAATCTGTGTCATTTTGTCAGAAAATTAACTATTGAAAATTGTTTTAAAAAGGGATTTTTATGGATTGGAAAAGAACTTTTAATTATGGCCAATGGGTCATCCACAGTATCTTCACCATTTCCATCCTGGTCGGCGTAGGGGCAGCCTTATTTGCTTTTAGGCTAAGTAATCTCCAAAAAGGTGAAGAATCTCAAGTTCTAAAATTAAATGGTCTTATTCAAGAGTTAAGAAAAGATAATAGCTTTGAGAAAATTGGAAAATATTTATCTTGGGCCGAATCTGATAGGGCCCACGATAAAATGCGTGAGTTGACTGGCAGGATTGCTGAAACTGAAGAAATTCTAGAAATCAAGGCTAGTCCAGATCTTACTCAGGGGCTTAAAACATTTAACAAGCTCATAAGCAGTAATTCAGGCATGAGTCAGCCGACTGATGCTTTAAGAGTATTAAATCAAAAAGTAAATTCTCTTCAAGATATTGCTGAATCACAAAAGTATTCTCAAATTAATCAAGTGACCTTGAGAATGAAGAATCGCTTGCAAAGTTTAACTGGAAAAAACGTTGGGGGTTCTGTTCAGATTAGTTATTTACAGAGCGATCTGAAAACATTGCTGCAAATTATTTCAAAATCTTCTCTCACTGATGGAGAAAAGAAAGGACTTGAGAATAAAGTTGAGTCTATGAGATATGAGATGGAACTCTTAGGTAATCTTAATTCTCAATCAAGAAATCTTAAAGGTTACATTAAAGAAGCGAGTCTTGGTTTAGGGCAGTGGCTTCTCGAAGTCGAGAAAAGAACACAGAACATAAAAGGTTTAAGAGATCAAAAGCAAAAACAACTCATCCTCGTTATTTGCGGGCTGGTTGCTTTTTTACTTGTTTCACTCGTGGGAGTTGCCTATTTCTTTCGTTGGCAAAAAAAGAAAATTTCGGATCATTTAGAAACTGAAGTGAAAAATGTTATTGAGAAGGGTATTATAGATGATCAGCGCTATATGATAGACCAGTACTCAGATAATACTCGTGAAGATATTATTCGACTACTTGATGAACTTAAAGTGAAACTAAATCTTGGAAACCTCCTGCATGAAGGACTCCCTTTTGCAGGATGTATGATTGATTTAAACTTTAAGTTAACTTGGTATAACAATCTATTCCTCGACCAGCTTTATCTTTCAGAAGAAGAAGTCAGAAGTGATGCTTTTAATTGGGATTATGTTCGTGATTATTTGAATCTCGATCAAGATCCAATTTATCAGGCAATGATTAATAAAATTGCCGGAATTTATCCCGTAAAGGTTAAACAGGATGAACTAACTCCTGCTCAGCCCTACGAGATGTATGTCACGCCTATTGAGGTGAATAGAGAAGGGCGAGTCATGGTTTTCTTTTATCCATTGGTATCTGTCAAAGATGCAATTAATGAGCAAGTTGATTTAACAAGACAGACAATCTCTCGTTTTCTGAGCTTATGGAATGATGAAAAGCTTGATGAGGACGAATTGAGACTTCTTGAAAAAGACTTTAAAGGGCAAGATATTAATGACCTCTACGATGAACTGGCAAAAATTTTTGAAAAATTAGGGCAAGAGAAAAGAGATACCCTTCATTCTATTCAAACATTAGAAAATGAGAACAATGACCTCAATAGAGCATTGAAAAAATTAGAAGATGTAATTGAGTCCAAGAGAATTGTTCTTAAGGAAGAAGTAAAAGTCGTGAACGAACTAAAAGATTCCATCATCCTATCAATCGAAAAAGCCGACAGCTTAATGCATATTAATAAAACGATCTTACAGCAGTCAGATGACATGAAAAATGAAGCTGCAAGACTTCGCCAAGTTCTCAATGAGTCACTCAAAAAAGGAAAAGAGTCTATGGAGATTCTCTCTCAACTTGAAAGTGCAAAAGTTGATTATAAAAAGCTAAAATTTGAACTAATGGAAGTGAAGGTAAAGCTTATTTCAATGAATAATTCATTACTTTCTCAATTGCCTCCACTTGATGAAAATCAACAAAAGTTGGCAATTCGCTACAAAGATGAACTGGCTAAACTTGATGTTAATGTCAGCACCCTTGATAAGAAACTTTCTCAGGTAGATGTCTTGTTAACTAAGCTCAATATGATTAATGAAAAACAGCCAATAGAACAAGCCACTTTTGCTTTTCATACAACCCAGAAAGATCATGAGATAAGGGAAGCCATCCTCGAAATTCAAAAGCACCTCAATATAGGTGAAGAAAAAATCTTAGATCAATTTAAAAGCCTTCATTCACTTATTAGAGAGGATATGAGGCCCACAACTCAGTCTAAGCTTCTAGATCAAGGTGAAAGCTTTTATTCCTAATGCGTACTTACCATGTTTTAGTTTCAAAATTTTCTGCTGATAAAATTAAGCTAGGTGAAGTCCTTAATAAGGCGACTTCTCTAAGCTTGGAAGTTCTCGCCGATGCTGCTGCCAAAGGGGCGTTATGGCATCAGAGAGGTGGCAAGGGGAAAATTCTCAAATTACGAAATTTGCACGTACAAGTTATGCCCCTTGATAAACTCATCCTTTATTTTGAACCAAAAATTCTCTCCCTTCCTGAATTAAGTAGTGCCGAATGTCTTTTAGAGAATGAACGCTATGGAGTCTGGAATAAATTGGCAGGTGTTCTGCCACAAGGGACTCAAACTGGGGATCACACCTCCTTAATCAGATATGTTGAAAAAATTAAAAAGAAAGATGTTTTTCTAGTCCACCGTTTAGACAGAGAAACTGAAGGCCTCATGATCATTGCTTATACTTCTGAAGCAGCGGCCAGGTTGAGTGAATTATTCTTAAAAAATAAAATTCAGAAAACATACATCGCAGTCGTTAAAGGGGTTCTACCAAAAGGTAAAAAGGAAACCATCAATGAATCCCTTGATGGAAAGGAAGCCATTACTCACTTTGAGGTCTTAGAGGTAAAGGAGAATACAAGCTTACTTTCGATAAAAATTGATACAGGACGACTCCATCAAATCCGTCGACACTTGAATTTTATTAATCACCCAGTGATGGGGGATCCTAAATACGGCCACGGAAATAAAAATAGGGAAGGACTTAAACTTTTGGCAAGTTCACTGGAATTTATTGATCCCTGGAGCCGTGAAATAGTAAAAGTATCACTCCCGAACAGTCTAAGTATATAAAATTACGACCAAATCCATCCCTGTAAAATCTTCACATTCTGCTGATTCATAGGGCAATAAATCCCATTTCTGAATATTATAATGCAATGCACAACAGGGGATTTATGAAAAACGCTCGATGGGTTTTGCTTACTGGACTTATGACTTGCTCTAGCTTTGCAGGTGTAAATTTTCAGACAAAAAAAATGCGAGTTGATTCCTTGATGAAGCTTCAGTCAATGGCCCCTGCAATTGCTTTTGAAGCCTATCAAAGAGAGCTCACTTACGAGCAACAAAACCTTTCAGTTGAGGCACGTGCTAAAAGAGAGACAAATCTTTTGGCCGATATGATTCGTAGTCAAGTAGCCAAGGCCTACAAGGCTGCCTTAGATAAGCATGAAAGCCCAGAAATTGCCCGTGAAGAAGTTCGAGGCGCTATTGAGTTAGACCTAGATTTAGCACAACCTGAGATGAAAGAAGAATTAATGGGTCTTGCAAATAAGACTCTTGATTCATTAGAAAATGGTGCATCAAGCGAAGAAGTTGAATTGGAAAATGTTGAACTTGCCTTAAGGAAGGAAGTTGAAAATAGAAAAAGCTTTTTAAATCAACAACCCTATGACAGTGGGTCGCATAAATCCCTGGAAGGGGTTATTGATGATGCCGATAAAAAAGAATTTACCAATAAAGCCGAACTTTTAGAGTCACTTACTTCAGAGAGAGAAAGTAGCAGATGGGTCTCTTCGAGTAGCCAGACGGTAAAAACGGCTGAAATGACTTTGACGGATTCTAAGGTTTCACTTCAAGTGAAGGTCTCATTTTTAGGAGCGACAATTGAAGCTGGTCCGAACATATCGTTTAGAAGAATCTTTAATACTAATGCCACGATACTTGCAGAGGGTATGAACCCAGTTATTTTAAACTCAGGTAATTTTGATACCTGGAAACGCGATAGGGCCGGAAAAATTGTCGTAAAAAATGGAAAACAACAATCGCGTTATGTCGCGGTGTTTTGTGATGCTGATTTAAATTTTGAAACTGACTATGCAGGTTCTGGTGGTTTTTCTTATATGGGTGTCGGTGGATCTGCACGAGTCAGCAAAAAATTTACAAATTCAGTTAATATTACCTCACGCAGGATTGCTCTTCCAGATTATGTTGGAAATGAAAGTGTGACAGTAAAATACATTTCCGAAATTTGTCACAAAGATTTTTTAAATGCCCGCTTTTCTAATGCCTTAACAGTCAAAGGCTCGCTAGAGCTAATGATGAAGAATGTCGTGGCAGGACTTACGTTCTCTCATCCTAAAACAAAGTGTGCTGTTGATGAGCATTGTTACAACTGGTTTAACAAAGAGGTTATCTCACTTGTTAAAATTAAGAATTTCCCTCGCTGCAAAGAAGAAAGTGACAGAGAGAAATTCTACTCATGCCAATTAAGAGGATTAGAGGGACAAAATTGTCCAGTCTTCGAGAATGGAAAAAGAACATCCGATGGCCAATGGGAATACGCTTGTGACACTGGTTTAAAATGTGTGAAGTATGAAAATCAGACCTTTTTCTTAGGTAATGTCTGGAATTATGCAAAAGGTAAGTGCCAGGTCGTTAACAAGAAAACTTATCGTAACCCATTTGATGTCGCAAATGATAAGCGGGAAATCGAAGTTGAACTGGAAATTAGATAAAAAGTTATTCTAGAATTTGGCGGAGTAAATTTTGAACTTCTTCCGCTAAATTCTTCTCATCTTTAGAATTATCAATAATAAAATCCGCTTTAGACTTCTTTAATTCAATATCCATCTGCTGGTCTAGAATACTGTTGGCCAGTTCTCCATTTATCGCATCTCTTTTTATTAAACGGTTAAATTGAATATCCCTCGGCGCATAAACGAGAACCTTAAGATCAAAAAGATGTTCCAAATTTCGTTCAAAAAGTAGGGGCACATCATAAACAACAAGTTGTGGCTTATTGAATTTCAAAAGAGCTTCATTAAAAGCCTTGGGAAGCCTTTGATAGATAAAGGTCTCCACTTTTTCTTTGACCCATTTATCTTTAAAAACTTTTTGTCTTAAAACAGAGAATTGAATTTGACCTTTTTCAATAGCATCGGGGAATTCTTTTTTCACGAATTCAAGGCTCTCATCCCATCTGTAAATGGCCTTTACCAATTGATCAGCGCTAATTAGTGGTAGACCCATTTCTTCAAGGTGCTTTGAGACAGTCGATTTTCCCGAGGCAATTCCACCTGTGAGGCCAATGATGGGAATAGAAAGTTGATGTAATCTCTCTTTCGGAACCAGAGTTTTTATATTTGGCTTTAGCTTCATAATTTTTTTACTTCCACCCAAATTTTTTCAAGTTCTTCCTGTGGAGTTGCTTCAAGAGTTTTTCCCATTGATTTAACTTTATCTTCAACTTTTTGGAAACGACGGATAAATTTTTGATTGGCCTCTTTGAGGCAATCCTCTGGGTTAAGATCAAGATGTCTTGCGAGTTGGGCTACAGAAAAAAGAAGATCACCTATCTCCTCTTTAACTCTCATTTTATCATGCCTACCACCAGGAGGTAGCTCCTCTTTTAATTCCTGCCATTCTTCTTCAACTTTGGACATTACTTGGTAGTAGTTTTCCCAATCAAAATTAACTGAAGTTGATTTTTTTCCTATTTTAAAAGAGGATTCAAGAGACGGGGCATGAAGATATTTATTATCAATCGAGTATTTTTGATCACCCTTCTCTTGTTTCTTAATTTCTTTCCAATTAGTTAAAACTTCTTGGCTTGAGAGATTGTCTATCTTTTCTTCAAAAACATGTGGATGACGTCGTATCATTTTATCCGCCAGAGTCTTAGCGACGGACTCTATACTGAATAATTTTTTTTCATCGGCTATTGTTGAATGAAGTAGGATTTGCAACAGAACATCTCCTAGCTCCTCTTCCATCATTTTAGGATCTTTACTCTCTGTCGCTTCAATAAACTCATAAGTCTCTTCAATTAAATATTTCAACAGTGATTCATGGGTTTGTTCCAGGTCCCATGGACATCCTTCAGTGGGATGTCTGAGTTTTTTTATGACTTCAATACATCTAATTAATTCTGGGTAGTTCAATTAGAGTCTCCTTCAATATTGCCTGCAATTTATTTAAAGGATACCATGTCCTTTATGAAGAAACAAAACCTGATCCAGTTCGATTTTCATTCCAGCGTAAAATTAGCACCTAAAGTAAGGGCAAATATAATAAATCATCTGGGCATGGCTGCTTTGGTTTTAGATAAATTATTTCAAGAGAAAGGGTTTATTCATTCCAGCTGGACCAATAAATATCAAAATATTCGACTTTCTCTTCTTCTCTGCGGAGAGGCCAAGATCAAAAAACTTAATTCTGATTATCGTTCTAAAAATAAAGTGACGGATGTGCTTTCATTTCCATCTTACGAGTCTCTTCGTAAGTCAGCTTCTAAGACTGAGAGCTTTTTTGATCATGAGCTATTTCTCGGAGATCTTGCCATTTGCCATCAAAAAACAATCAAACAGGCCCATGATTTTGATATTACCTACATCGATGAGTTTATTCATTTGCTTATTCATGGAATGATTCACTTAGTTGGATACGATCACGAAGTTTCAACGAGAGAAGAGGCTTTAATGCAAAAGTGGGAGACAGTAGCTATTAATTATTTCTCAAAGATCAAAAAAAAGGGGCCTTGAAAGGCCCCTTTTTTCGTATTAAAGCTTTTTGCTTTTTGCGAGAGCTGTTTTCAAGTTGATTCTTCCACCAGAAACAAGCTGGCCATTAAAGTTTGGTACTTTTGTCACAGACTTCATTAGAACATTTTTAAGCTCAATGGCACTTAGATTTGGATAATACCCAAGAACCATCGCCGCTACACCTGTAGTATTGGGTGAAGCCATTGATGTTCCAGAGGCCATTCCATACTTGCCACCATTAATCGTGGAATAGATATTTGAGCCCGGTGCTGCCACATCAACAGTATTTTTTCCAATATTTGAAAAGCTTGAAAGGGCCCCTGCACTTGTCGTAGATGCAACAACAAGGAGGTTTTCGCTATTAAATGATGCCGGATATTTTGGACTAGTATCATTATCGTGCCAATTATATGGCCCCATAGAGTCGTTACCAGCTGAAGCAATGACTAGTGTGTTATATTTTTTTCCAATTTCATCAATTACATCACGTACAACCATTCCACCTTCATTGTAGCTTTTGCCGAACGAGCAGTTAATAAGGCGAGCACCATTTTGAGCGGCATACTTATAGGCCTCTACAATATTTGAATCAAGCTCATCTGAATCATCTGGAACCGTGCGGATCGCCATGATTTTAACGTTGCTTGCAACACCAGCTATACCAAGACCATTGTTTTGAGTTGCTGCGATTGTTCCTGAAACGTGAGTTCCATGCCAATGAGACGCCATAGTATTCATCGTGGCGCGACCTTGGTTATCTCTCACAAGAGTATTAATTCCGTGAACATCATCGATATAACCATTGTTATCATCATCGATACCATTGCCTTGAATTTCTTTTTCATTCGTCCACATGATATCTTTAAGATCTTCGTGGTTATGATCAACCCCAGTATCAACTACAGCGACAATGATTTCTTGAGCTTGTGTATTTGGAAGAAGATCATAGGCTTCGTTCACACTCATGCCAGAAGTTGAATTGAAGGCCCATAATTTTGAAGCTTCAGGATCATTAAAAGATGTGAAATCAAATTGTGTAAATTTCTTTACTAGAACAGCAGCATCTTCCAAAACCTCAAGTTTAGGCATCATGCGCTTTTGCCCGTAGTAGTCTTTTTCTGCATATTCTACTGAATCGTTATTGGCCAATTCTTCAGATAGAGCTTCAAGCTTAGTTGTTTTAACTAGATAGATGCTACCAAGCACGCGTTTAGCACTTTTGATAAGCGGAGACTTAACTAGGCCTTGACCAGTTTTCATTTTAATAAAAAGGTGATTTGGGTGGAATCGAGCTTCTGCGGCTTGAGCCGAGACCATAAGTGTCGAAAAACTTAATAAAAATCCAATACTTAGCTTCTTCATGCAGGTACTTCCTTTCTAGCAGGTAAAAAAGTGCTTCGATCCTACTAACAATCATGCACTATGTGCAACTGAAAGGTTCTAACTTTTGACAGCCTAGGAAATGTTTACATTGTGCGTCATTTTGTGCCCAATGCCTTGCTACAATGGGTCAATAAGAGGTTAGGTTTATGAACGATAATATGCTGTTAATTACCTCTCTTTTTAAAAAGGTTAGTCCTAACATGTCCAATTTAAACAGAAATAAACTTGCTGCTCTTTGCTTAACTTTAGTCACTAATACTGTTTTTGGTGTGGCCCAGGATACTATTCAGGGACATATTGGTGGCCTTAGTAATCAAATCAATCGTGATGTTGGGGATGTTCCCGGTAATCGCTATAATGGAGACCTTCAATTTAGTTATTTTAATAATAAGTCACTTGATCTTGAGAGAAAATTTGAATTCTCTGCCATGGTGAATGATCAAAGTCTTACCATGTGGTCTTTGCAGGAAGCTTACGTTGAAAAAAAGGGAGCTTTCCGTCCTTGGGATGGCGCAGAGAAAGTCGGTGATAAAATTAAAGTAGGCCGACAAATTATTCCATGGTCAACGGTGGATCAAGTTTGGGGACTTGGAAAATTAAATAACAGAAAGAACTTTGATTTTTTTAATCCTGGTCAAGAAGGCCTTATTGGCGTTTCTTATGAAAATAGATCAACTAATGGATTTTTTTGGAAAGCCTTTGGGTCTGGTATTTACGCTCCTGAAATGAACCCTGGTCTAGATATCAATAAGAAAAATAATACAATCACCTCCAGAAACCCTTGGGCAACTGCTCCAGCTGCATCAACAGAGATCGACGGTAACAAAACTCCCATTCAATATATTATAGACTATCCAAGCATTTCTGATGTGATCTATCGCTACACGATTGGTGCGAATGTCGGTTGGGAAAATGAGCATTGGGCAGTTGATGGTTATGTTGTAAGAAAACCAGAAAATCAACTTTCAACTCAAGTTGAAGTGGCCTTAGCAGAAGATGCTGCCTCGGTTAAAGCCTTTATTAAGCCTCAATTTTATTATCATGATGTTTATGGTGGTAACTTAAAATATCGAAATGGCGACGTGGAAGTGCAATTCTCTGGGATTGCTGTTCGTCCTAACACTTTTCCAGATGGAAACTCTGAAGCGACTAAATATACAGAAATCAAAACTGAGAAGCGTCGCGAGGATTATGTCGGTGGTGGGATTTCACGCACAAACGACAAGTACGGCATGGGTTTTAACTACGTTGCAAGACTAAGTCCCTTTGATAGAGAGCGTGACTCCCTTGCCCAGGATCCTAGATGGAACCAGGCAGTGAATGCTTTTTTAATGCGCAACTTTACAAAGACCGTACAAGTCTCTGGTGACATAAAATATGACATGCTGACAACTGACCGTCTGATCATGCTTCGCGCAGGATATAAAGTTTCTAAAGAGTTGCTTACTACTTTTGGAGTGAATATGATCGGCACCCCAACTAATGGGAAGTCATACTGGTCTCCTTATACAAACAACGATGCGCTTTTTGGCGGACTTCGTTACATCTTTTAGGGTATTGAATGGATTTGTTTAAAAACAATTTTCTAATCATCTCTCTCAGTTCACTGCTTTTAATCAGTGGTTGTGGAGACATGTTTCAGAAACCTGTTGATGACAAAGCCTTGGAATCAAATAAATTTAAAGCGAGCTGTGAGCTAAATATTGATGAATTTTCCATGATTATGGAAGAGCCTATTCAGGAGACAATTGATTGCTTAGGACAAAATCTTAAACTTTTTGTAAAAGCCGTTGAGTCGAGGAAGGCAGGTTATTTATCTCGAGTGGCCCTAGAGAACTACATCAAAAGAAATCGCAAAGATATTAAGCCAGAAGTTTTAAGAGTTTTAAAATCAGTTTTTGATATTAACTATTTAATTTACGGTGATGATCCTGATTTTATTTCTGAATCAAATATAGACGCTATTGTAAAGCTTGCGAAAATTTTTAATGAGAAAGCATCGACGAATTTTAAACCCATCTTTATGGGTGAAGGCTCGATTGATTATGAAAATTATCGTGTTCAAAGAGATCAAAGAATTAAGCCTGCTGCCTTAGTTATTTCATCTGCTTTAAGACAAGTTTTTCGTCCTAACAGAGATAAAATTCACAAACTTGATTTAGTCGCCCTACTTGATAGCTTCACCACAGAAAATAATGCTGAAGCCGTTGCCAAGGTTAAAAAAGTTCTCTTCCTTAAGAAAATTATCCTTGGGGGTGAGAAGGATCAAATCACTCACATTGAACTTGCTCGGCTAATTGAAAACTTCAGCTCTTTTGCACTTCTTGCTCTTGATGCTGTAAGGTATAAGGATATCCGCCTTAATCAAGAGTCGATGATTCATTTTTTGAATTCAGATGTTGAACTCCTTAATAGTCTTATCTTTTCACCGACTCTCGGGAACAGAGATCAGGAAAATCTATTTTCACTAAAAGATGCAATCAACGCATTTAACATTTTCTCAGACAAGAGTAATTTGAATCTTCTTGAGTACTATGACCTTCTCAAAGAAGCTAAGCAAGTTGTTATGGAGGGAACTCCTGAAGTTGTTACTGGCGGGGACTTACAACGCCTTTTCAATCATGGTTTAAATTTATTGAAAACGGGGACATTCTTTTATCGATTTTGGTCAACGGAGAGAGTCCTTCTAGAGTCTCGCCCTGGCCGTCCAGTTACTTATGATTTTAGAAACCTTTACGATTTATTTAGGAATGAAAAAACTCGCGTAAATGATTTTGTTCGTATCCTTAAAAATTATCGTTTTATGAGAGGTGAAAATATTTCCGCCTTCTACACGGATGATTATTGGAGAAATCCAAGTGCCGTTTATGAAATTGCAATATTTGAGTATGCCACGACTCTTGTGATGAAAAAATATGGGTGTCCAAATAATACTCTGGCCGGCAAGGTCGTCTGTGATGCGAAACCAGCACTTAATGGTGTTTACATGGTTAAGGATCAAATTGTTAATCTTGTCAAAAAACTAAGTAAGGTCCTTATAGAAAACGATCTTATTTATCCTGGTCGCGAAGAGAAATCGGCGGAAACGATTACTTTATTAGGTTCATTATTTCAGTATCAGTCTGATGAGAATAAAGTTTTCGATGTGAATGAATTAACTGAGTTTGCGATAAGTTTGTTTACCTCTCTAGATGTTTCAAGTGATGTTGCTGACCATTTTAATGGTTTAGTAAAAGACGGTAAATGTGAAGTGGATGAATTTGGAAGATATTCTCCGGATTGTTTTAGAAAGCATTTCTTTGAAGGGGTTTGTTTAAATTACCCTGATCAATTTCCAAAATTATTTGAATCTCTTGGAGCTACGGTTTATGAAACTGATGCCAGAAAGCCTGGAGTAAAAAAATTAGTTTGTAAGATTCCTCAGCTAACGACGAATATTTCATTTCTAAATACTACTGTTAAGGCTGCAAGAACCTGTAATGTATATCCAAATAATCAGGAAGAAATTTTTTATTCTAAATCAGACTTGATGTCGATCTTCCTTGCGATGATGCATATTGAGACCACGATCATTAGATGGGATGTGCGAACTAGAAATAATATAATGGATTCAGCGGAAGTGATGGATGCTTACAATATTTATTCGTCAGCTCTTGATGGTTTCCTGAGTGATAAGCCGGCCATCATTCAAAAATTGAAAAAACAAATTTACCTTTTCATGGTTAAGTATGAGCAAGTACCAAATGAAAAGCAATTTGGCTCATTGCTTAAGTTTGCCAAGTTTCTCTTAAGTTTTAATAAAGATGCCCCGGCCAATCGTAAAACAATTGCTTCTCTTTTGGTTGCTGTAAGTGAGCAGGGTGCTCCCTCTACATTTGATTGTAACCTTTTGAGAAACCCTGAAAGCATCCCTGCTCTGGAAGTTGGGGATACAATCGCCGAAAGCGAAATGAGCAGGGACATTTCTCCGCTTGTTTTGACGCGAGACGATATATCTGTCGCCCAACAAATTGAAGGGGAGCAGGAAGGGTGGGTTCGCAGCTTTATTAGCAAAAACTGGCCGGATCTCCTAAACTCTCATCTTTAAGTCCTTGATTCCATTTAGAAGGTGCATTTCTGCCGGGTCTTTACCCGAATTCGATCAGCCCCGAAAATATAGGAATGATGTTCAAAAATGGAATTTTGATTTTCATCCTTTTTCTTCTTACCCTTACTGGGTGCGGAGACCTTTTTAAAAAGCCTGTAGTCTCAAGTGTTCTTGAGTCTGGTCAATTAAGGGCAGACTGTGAATTAAATATGGATGATCTGGCCGATATTCTTGATCGACCAATCACTGGAAGCATTAATTGCTTACAAGAGAACTTAAACATCTTCATGGATGTATCTGAACTTGGGCAAGGGGGGAAGCTTTCACGTACTTCTCTTATAAATTATCTCAAAAGAAATAAGCCTGAAATTAAAGAAAATACCTATGCCATTATTGATTCTATTTTTTCCTTGAGCCATCTCATTACTGGTGAGTCAAAGGATTTCATTTCAAGAAAGAATGTAGCTATCATTATGGATTTGGTTAAAGATTTTAACCAACAGGCCTATCGTCATTATGCTTATACTTTTGGTTCAAGCTCACCTGCAAATTTAAGTGTTCACCTTTCTCACCGCAAAAGAGTAGAGGAAGCCGCTAATCAATTAAAAAACTCACTCACAAGTATTTATGTCCCTAATAGAGGTGACGAGGTTCACAATTTAGATATCATGAGATTAGTTGAAGCTTTCGTGATTGATGGAAATACCGAAACGATTGATAAAGTTAAAGGCTTGCTTTTCGTTAAGAAGATCCTTGTTGGTGGAGATACAAATACCATTAATCATAAAGAATTTGGTTTTCTTCTTTCTCAATTACCTAAATTTCTTTCCCTATCATTAGACGCCATTAGGTATAAACATTTGATTCTACAGCAATCTGATCTGCTAAAATTTATTCAGGATGATGTGGCAAGTTTAGAAAGTATTCTCTTCCATCCAAGTCTTGGTGATAGACGTTTAGAAGGCTTTTTTCATATGGATATGGCCATCAATGGTATTGATGCTTTCCTGAGCAGTGATAAAAAGATTGGAAAGTACCGGGCCCTACTTATTGAAGGCAAACGTATTCTCTCAAAGAGAAAAAATGAACTTAATGAATTTGATGAGGAAGAAGAGTGGGTAATTGGAAAAGATCTACAAAAGATGTTTTCACACATCTCAAACATCACAGCAAGAGGACTTGCATTCCATCGAATTTATAATTCACCAAATATTAAGCCTTTGCTTGATGCCCCTCAGTCAGTTTACTTAGATCCTAAAAAGTATGAATTAGAGTTTCCCGACATTAAGGCGGATCTTGCTGAGTTTTGTCGAATCATTAATACTTATCGTTATATGAAGGGAACCTTTGATGTTGCCTACTATTCTCTTGATTATAAGAGGAATGCCGCGGCCATAGGTGAGATTTCAATTTATGAGTATTTGATCAAAACAACTTTTGGCTATTACGGCAGCTCTCTGTCTATTGGAGATCAACAGTTAAGAGACATTTTAAAGAAATTTGAAAATGAATTAATTGATCTCGACATAATAATGCCTAGAAAGTCCAGAAATACGGCCGAAACAATTGCTCTTCTAGGTTCATTGTTCCAGTACCAATCAGATGATAACAAAGTCCTTGATGTAGATGAAGCAACTGAATTTGCAGTAAGTCTTGTCACTTCAATGGACATAAAAAAATCAATGTTCAATTTTTATAAATCCAAAAATTGTGAAATGGACAGATTTGATCGCGTGGATCCGACCTGTTTCAAGAACAATTTCTTTGAAGGCTTATGTACAAATTATCGTAAGTATTT
>CANHJD010000062.1 GCA_947461145.1 Bacteriovoracaceae bacterium | reverse complement strand
TTCACACCACAACGATTCATCCAATAATCAACTTCAGCTTCATCGGTTTTGACTGTCCTAAAAGGAAGATAATCTAAGGGACCAATTCTCGTTATCGCTGGATCAAAAACAATAGTTGTCTTGTCATCAGAGAGAGTAAAACCTGTAACACCAAACCATTTAAAAGTTATTTGGGCAAAGGAGTTAAAAGTAAAAAGGTATATTAGTAGTGCCAAAAAAATGGATCTCATTTGCTTATTTATCCTTGAGTCCACGCTGAAGGCTGATCACTTCAAAACACATTTTGAAGTCGCCCATAAAACTGAAGATGGGTTGTTTGAATGCCGCGGGTTTATTTTTTTCTAGAAAGAAGTGACCTATCCAAGAAATTCCGTAACCCCAAACTAGAAAAAGAGGAGTTAGATATGGTTTTCCAAAAAGAAGAGTCACAAAAAACCAAGTGCAGCCTATCAGTGTTCCAACCACATGGAGAAGTCTGCAGATAGGATGCGAATGTTGAGTCAGATAAAATTCATAAAAGTGATTAAAGTCTTTAATTTTTTCCATATGAGATAATTATACTAAGGGAGGAACTTAAATGAAGAGTTTTTTAGGTAGGAAAAGGAGACACCGCACCGAGAAGTGCGGTGGTAGGATTTATACAAAATTTCAGATCGTTACGTTCTTCCAACCGGCCAAATGACCAAGTAGAATACAGGAAATACCGATGAGGGAAGCCTCTACGCTGTGCTGCCAAACTCCATATACAATTAGGACAAGTCCAAATATTTGCATCGTCATATTAATTGGATTTAGATGGAGTAGGGCAATCTTTCCCCACGTAGTTCGGGACATTTTCTCCGTATCAAGACCCAAGGACGCGAGATAAGCGATAATTCGCCCAATCACGGCCATGCCCAAAGCCAGAGACCAGTTGTGGTTCCATAAATAATAAAGAGACCAAATCATTCCGACTGAATCAATAAAGAGCGAGCGAGGATGCATATGCCTTAGAGTGTATTCCTCCAGGCCATTTAGGGTTCTCTCTTTTCCGTAAAATTGAATTTCTTCGTTCTGGTAAATATTTTTTGGCATGGCTTCCCTACCTTTTACAATCAGTTAACCTTAGGAGCAAAGGCCGTGCCAGTGTTTGTGTTATGACGCTTTTCTTATTAGTTGATAGGTACCTTGATAGGACTTTACATTTACGCCATATTTTTTTGTGTAATTAGAAATGAGCTTCCTTAATTTCATCAAAGTTGACTCATTCGTTTCATCGTTCCAAATAAGAGAAATGAGTCTTTCATTTGAAAGAGGGGCATTTGATGATGAAAGAATAAAATGGAGTTTTTCCATATGAGAGGTTTTAAAACTTAAGTCCTCAAGGGAAATTTCTTCTCCACTAACATGTTTTTTGTATTTTATTAGGGCCTGATAAAAAAGAGAGTGATCCCCTTTAAAATTAAAGTCTGATGAATAAAGTTCTGGGTTGTGACCTCTTAGTATTTTCCAGAAATGTTCTGCTTCCTTAATATTACCAATCATTAGTGCTTTTATGACCTCTAATTGATGATGCATTTCGGGAAAATCCTTAAAGTCTTTCGCGTATATATACAAGGGTTTGTCTAGAGTGATCAAATCAAGAAGTGCTTTCATGTAACTGTAATTCGCCTTCACTAGGCAACCGGAGTATTGATGGTATTCATTAAGTGTTAGATAGCACTTTGAATATTTCCTTTCTTTTACGTTAATCATAAATTGATTAACAAGAAAGTATGGATGATAGACTTCAAATCCTGGTAGCTTCATTTCTTTAGCTTTGCGGAAGATATTTTCTGCTTTCCTATATTGATTACTAATGGTGAAAAAACTTTGTTCTGCATAAAGCACTTGAAGTTTGATGGCATCACTCTCTGCTCGATATTCTTTTATCCTGTCAATACAGCTTGCCATGTTTTTAATATCTCTACGATTTCCATAAACATTAACGAGAATACAAAGGGGATTTAAAATGAAATCCTGTTCCCGTGCCTCTTCAAAATACTTAATAGAATTTTCAAGATTTTCTATAGCATAAAAAAAATGACCATGTTGATTATAAAGAAGACCAATCAAAAACAGGCGAAACCCTTCAAGGAATGAATCTTCTTTTATAGAAGTCATTAGGAGTTCAAAGCTCTCTTGCTTTTTATTTTTTTTATAAAATGAAGAAGCCTTTAAGAGTCTTCTCTCTAATATAGAAAATTCTCCATGCTTGATCCAGTAATCAAACATTCTTGAATTGAGGTGGAGCATATTCCATACCTCAATAAATTTTCGATGCGGAACAGGTTTAATTGTTGGATGCTTCATAAATTTTAATTAGAAATTCGAGCTCATCTATTTGAAGGGTTCGATTACTAAATTTTGATTTACAGTCCTCTGACTCGGCTGATTCTTTCCAAATAAGCAAAATATCTTTCAGTAATCCAGCCTCTTTCTTGGAGGAAGATCTTTTATTTATTAACCCTCCATCCTTTGAGTCATTTAATCGCATGCAAAGAGGTTGGCCACTTTTTTTCGAAAGATTCTCTAGAGTATCATAAAAAATAGTCAGCTTGATTTTTCCAATAAGTTCTATAAAGTCTTTCTCTGTCTCATATTTCTTATCCCAAAGGTTGCAGAAATCTTTTTCTTTTGTGCTTGAGTTATTTGCCATTTGGTTGCACAGCAGTTCTTGATCATTAATTATGACTTTAGGTCCATTTTCTGCAGGATGACCCTGAATCTGAGCCGAGGCTCCATGATTAAAAAATAGAAACATTAAAATTATCTTGCTTATCATTTGGATACCTGTCGGATAATTGACTTAAAGACTTGAGTTAGACTCCCTTTAGTGCAAAGGGAGTCTTGGAGAGTTTAGCTGTTTTGTATTTCAGAGATGATATGCTTTAGTAACTTTTTATAAGTAAAGATTTTGAATTTTCCCTTTCCATTCTTCTTACAAAAGAGTTCGTCTTCATTTCCTGTTTTAATAATTTCAACCACATCAAGAAGGACTTTTTCCTGATCTTCGTTTTCCATAGATTTAAGATTTATTTTGTTATTAAGGTCAATGAGCAGCTGAGCAGGGAGGGAGCCTTGTTCGGCTGCCGTGATCGTTCCTAAGGCCTTGTAGTATGTATTCAATTTATTGGCCCTCACTTCTCTATTTTTTTCCATAAGATACATCTCCGCTTGCGAGCCACCAAATAATACTGGAGGTATGGCAAACCAACCTGGACCTGGAGCAGCGACAAAAATCACTGCCATGGTAGCGAGGGTTGTTGCACTTATTACAACTGTGCCAGTAATAGCTCCTGCCTTCTTAAAATCTTTAATAAGCTCTGCGCGTGCCTGCGCCTTAATTTCATAAGCATTCTTACAATCTGCGAATGCTGACGATAGAGTTAAGAGGCCTAAAAGAACTGCTGAAACCATCTTCTTCATAAAATCTCCTTGTTGATTTTTTGAACCACACTGAATTAAATGAAGTTTAACAACCCCAATTGTCGTGGATTCAAAAAAATTGTGAACAGGGAAAGTGAGTGTTTTCAGGTGCTTGGGCGGGTCTGGACTATTCTGCTCAAGGAAGACTGCTCGATTGACGATAAGCAGATGAACTATTCAAAGGCAGTGAATGAAATTATTAGTGATTTCAATTTTTCTAGGCATCCAGATAAATGCCTACGCTCAAATTCATACGAATCCTGGTGGTGGCCCTAACCCTTATGGTGAAATTCAACATCCATGTTCAAATGTTGATCCAGTTGTTTTTGTTTTTGAGAGATTACTCGTTGAGGACTTGAAAAAGCGGGATAAAAGAATTTCTAGTAATGATTTATTATCTATTCTTGAACAGCAGTCATTAGAGGATTCATTAGCTATCCTTCAAAACTCTTCTCAATTAGGTAAACCTTCATTCAATTGTACAAGTGATGAAAAAGAGAGTTTGATCACAATTAAAGAGATGTACCTAGAGGCTTCTTTAAACGATAAAGAATGCAAATATTTTCTTGAGGTTTCTAAAACGATCCACATCCTTGAAAAGGCCATCCAGTCAAATGGAAAAAAATAAGACCGATTCGGAGCTAGATTTTTTTAAAGAGACCTTTAAGCTACTTAATGTGGATCAGAGAAAATACGAATATCGCCTGAAGTCTCACCCCTTTGATCACCACCAAAAAAAACTTCTTGAAGCATTCTTATTTTTTAAAAGGAATAATAAAGAGGAAGTTTTTCTGCGCCTTAAGACGGCCCCTCTTGCAAACAAATTCTTAGAGGCTACAAGATGTTATCTTCTGGGAATGGCGCAAAATCATTTTGGCTTTTTCAAATTTGCTGCTGAACATTTATCCTTGGCCATAAAACAGTACCAATCTCTTGATGAAGATGAGTTTGTAGTTTATCCGCTCACTGTTTTAGTCTTAACCTATGGAAATATGAAAGATCTTAAACAAATGGAAGTAGCCGTTGATTTGATGAAATCTTATCAAGCGAGTGGTGATTTTAGCCATCTGCTTATGGTGCACGCTGAGGTCCTTTATCTAGTTCAGTCGAATCAATTACTAAAGGCGAATAAATTATTAAACAAACAACTTAAAAAAGAAAATTCATCTCTTGAAATGTTTCGGCCTTCATTTCTTCTTTTAAAGTTTTCAATTTCTTTTAATCAGAAAGATTATGATTCATGCTTTAAAATCCTTGAAGAGTATAAAATATCTAAGGGATTCATTGTCAGAGTTAATTATCTTTATATGAATAGCTTGCTTGACCATATTGCCAGAGGTAAAGCTCTTTATGTGTATGAATCGGATTTTAAAGATTATCCTGAGCTTCATCATCAATTAGAGGTCATCAAAGCACTTTCTCGCGGAGACGCAAAGCGAGCAGAATCATTTTGGAAACTTCTGGCGAAGCATAATTCATCAGTCTATCAAAATGATTTTACTTACTCGTCAGGTGAAGGATTATTCTCAGCAGCTCTCAAAATGTATTTGGGTAATGCTAATAAAAAAGAGATTTCTCAATCTCACTTAGCTCAACTCAAAAGCCCCATGGAAAAGCTTGAGTATTTGTTAAAGGAGATTGATATTCCTCATTCAAAAGCAGATTTGATTCTACTAATTTGGAATGAGGAAGTTTCAGAGAAAGCCTTAAATCGATTACGTAAACTTGTTTTTGATTTTAATCAAAAATCTAACTCTAAAATCGTCTCCCACCATGATACATATAAAGTGACTTCTAAGGCTTCCTGATCATTTTATCGTAGGTAAATCAGTTTATAAGATTCGCCACCACTTCCCACAACAAAGCCGGGAAGAGGCCCAGAGTCAAGCAAACCCATTGGACGGACAAGATACATTCCTGAGCTAAGGTTCCCAGGTATTTCGAGATTAAAATCCTGTGATTCTTCAGAAGCTTCAAAGCGAATGGGTTTTGTCGTATAGACTAACTGGCCAATGATATTAAAAACTTCAAATTTTACATCCATTGCCTCACCGATTCGCAGTTGAAGATGCAGTGGATTTCCCGCCTTTAATGGATTGGGGCCGGCTTTCTCAAGTGCTAAATTGGCATGGGGCTTATTCCAAACGGAAACAGTCATATCTTGGGGGGACTTCTCACTGCCTCCAAAAAAAGGATAAAGGAAATAACCTAACATCGTATCATCTGTGCAATCACGCTTCATCTTTACAGGATTTCCATTATTGAAAGTGTAAATGTAAAACGCCTTATCTTCACTAAGCTCTATCTTAAAATTATAAACTTTATTCAGTTCAGCAACACCCATAATCTCATGTAGGTGCCAAGTTCCATCGTAATGAGTGACCGCTGTGATTTCGAGACGATTATTCAACCATCGCCAACCAAATCGAGCAGAGCTTTCGCCCGCCCATTGCCTGCAATCAGAAAAACCAAATAGTTTGTTGCTATCGGCCTGCTCACTTGAAGGTAGTGAGTAGATATTCGAACTATTAAATGCTGCTTTAAATTCAAATTTATTGCCCATAAACCAGTGATTGAGGTTCAAGGTTCCATCCGCAAATTGATGACCTTTCCTAATAAAATAATCTTCCGCCTTGGATTCATTTGGAGAAATGACAATCAAGGGAGCGGACAACATGATGAAAATTAAAATCTTTTTAAAAAGATGCATACCCAGTGACTCCCTTTATACTTATTCACCCTAATTTAATTCAGGGCACTGACCTGTAGGGGGAAAAATACTGACATGAGGTAAGTTGTTGAAATTAAGATTAAAAAACAGGTGACTTGACGTTAAACTTTAAATTTGAAATGGTTTTCATATGAAAACCATTATCTTAATTCTTATGTTCAATCTTATTTCTCTTTCGCTTTTTGCTTCACCAAAAATCATCATTGGAGAAGATGAAATTGAAAAATTAAAAGATCTCGACCCAACATCTGAGATCTATCTTATGTCTAAACCTACAGGTCGTTTGAAGCTTCCTGGAACACTTGGAATTCCTGATTACTGCACAATTTCCTTAATAAGTGAAAATGAAGTTTTAACGGCATCCCATTGTCTCACAAAAAGAGATCACACAAAAATGGTGGCCTACTTTGAGTACTATACAAAAAATGGGAAGACTCTTAATCCTTATCCTGTGAAGTTAATCAAGCTCAATATTCCAAGTGCCGATGTTGCGATCCTCCAACTAGAGGGAGTTCCAGGCAAGAAATATGGTTATTATAATCTGGCCAAGGAAATGCCTGCGAAAAATGAAGCGCTTATCATTTTTGAGCATCCTGGTCTTGATGAGAAGTCAGTAAGTCGAAAAAATTGTTTCCTCAATGATTTTGATAATGAAGAGCTAGCGCATACCTGTGATACTGAAAACTACTCTAGTGGAGCGCCAATTTTAAATGAGAAGTATGAGGTCATTGCTGTTCATCAGGGATCTTTAGCGACTGACACAAATGAATTAAATTATGGCCATATTATTATAAATCTAATCAATCATTAAGATGCTTTATAACGGCTTGAGCTTCTCCCTCTGAGTAGAAATCTACCGTTATAAAATTCGCAATCTTTCCTGATTGAGCTTCACACTTTAGAACTCGATCAAGTAAAAATTGGAATTGATTGATCTTTCTTGCATCTCTTTTTTTTCCTGCAATAAAAGTGGTAAAGTGATTAAGAATGAAAAGGTCATTTTTTGAGCTTCCTCTATTCAATCCACAATCCAATTCTTTAATTTTTTTATAACTGTATTTTGTCTCAACCGCCCATTCACCAAAAAGATCCAAATTCCACTGTGGATCATTTACTTCCACTCGATCATTCAAAATGACGAGACGGCCAGGATATTTACAATTATTGCTTTGAGGGTGAGCGACCATTTCACCTAGGGTTGGCCAAGGACTGCCTTTGGTCTGACAATGCAAATAAGAGGAGAGACCAGACTCATTTAAAACTTCAGTTAGTTTTTTTGAAGGAATGTAGGATTCTAAAATCAATGTAATTACTTCATTTGGATGATTTTCTAAAAATAATCTGATGTCCCTAAAGACATTGATCGCCAGATCTTTTCCCAATATGTTACAGGCCCTCCCTCCATGGCAGAGTACAACTTTATTCCTAAAAAGATGGAGATCAATCATGAGGGCCCTGACCCCCTCATTTAACTGGTTTTGAATTGGTCTATTCTGATTTGGAAATAGGTAGGCCAGAGGGCCATAGTTTTTAAGCTTTCCCCTCAGAGAGTAGTTAAAGGAATTATGAGTCGTGAGGTAGTGAACCTCATTAAATCGTTTGCTGCAAAGATTTTGGCTTCCATTACAAGAAATATTGGCCTTGGCATTAAAGGTGATTAAGACTAACAAAAGGTGAAATAGGTACATCCCTTTAGACTAGCATAATTCTCTGGGCATAAAACTTAGCAATTAAGTTTGGAATTATTTAACCAAAAATCACCGTTTTATTACCAGTTACGAATATCCTGTCTTCTAGTGCATGGGCAAGAGCTTCTGCTAGCGCCAGGCGTTCAATATCTCTCCCAGATTTTTTCATATCATCAGCGGAGTATGAGTGATCCACCTGATTTGTTTTTTGAGTGATGATTGGTCCCTCGTCAAGATTATCAGTTACAAAATGGGCCGTGGCACCAATGATCTTAATCCCTCTTTCAAATGCTTGACGATAGGGATTGGCGCCAATAAACGCCGGTAAAAACGAGTGATGAATATTGATGATTTTGTTTGGGTAGTGTGAAACAAAATTAGGCGAAAGAATTCTCATAAACTTGGCCAGTACGAGATAGTCTGGATTTAGTTTTTTTGTAACTTCAAGAATTTCTCTTTCAAATTCTTCCTTGGACTTGTTTTCGTGAGGAATGTGAATGAAATCAATTCCAAACTTCATTACGATATCTCGTAGGTCTCTATGATTGGCAATGACACACTTAATTTCACCATTGAGTTCACCAAAAGAGTGCCTAATAAGAATATCACTCAAACAGTGATGCTCTTTCGTTGCAAAAACAATGAGGTCCTTTTTTTTCTTCGGATTAATTTTTATATGAGCTTCACGAGGAAGTTGTGCACTTAAAGTTTGTTTTAATTTCTCCAAGTCTGCAGAACCGGCGAATTCACAGCGCATATAGAAAGTATTGCTGCTCACATCTACATGCTCTTTCATTTCTGTGATATTTAAATTTGCATCAAAAAGAGTCGTAGAAATTTTTGAAATGAGTCCCTTTTGGTCCTGACAATCTATGAGAATGACATGATTCATTGTATCCATCTTTTATAAGTTAAATTGATAAGCTTCTTATCGGTTTATTTATTCATCTTTCAAGAAGTAATTTGTAAATATTTTATATTTGTTCCTTGGGATTTACTGGCCGAAACATTCTATGAAGTTTCCCCCTCATCTTTTGGATATCCTTCTGGCGGTATTTTTCAAGTATTTCGAATTTTTGTTGGGGTAGCAAGGGAAGCCCAGTTTGGTTGATTGAAGACATATTCGCCGAGTTTAGCTCTTTATGAAGAAGCTCTCCGATTGACTCTAGGACTCCAAAATGGCCAATCAACTCCCGTGACATGTTGAGGGGAAGTTTATCGTCGACGTAAGTTTTAAGAAGGGGAGTTCTGCGCATCACCCATACGATATTACGGTAAAACTTTGACTTAGCGGATGAGCCATTAATCATTTGGTAGCCATAATCATCAACCCAAGAAAACATGGCCTGTAGAATGGCATCTTTTTCGTGGGAGTCATTGATTCTTCGTGCGTCTCTCCATTCAGCAACAATTTTAAAACGTGGGTCAATTTCAAGATCTGCAGGAATGAAAGATTCTTCGGCCGTAATCCCAAGGGCCTTAACAAATGTAGGCTTTCTTACTTGGATGCGATTTCTGACTAAAGGTATTTTGATTGCTTCTTCAGAAGCTTTTTCAAAAGACCATGACACAATTTCGGAGCAGAAGAGGCTCTTGTTGTCATCCATGTCAAAACTAAAATCATAATTAATATTACCTGAGGTCTCAGACGCCTTTTTCACTTTCTTAAAAGCAAATTCTGCTGCCTTTGCAGCAACTTTAGGGTCATCAAATCTCAATATCATTGATCTAAAATTATTATCTTTTATATGAGATTCAATTGGACGAACGATTGAGCCAATTTCTATATGGGATTCAATTGTCCAGAGTTTGTCGTCTTTATCACGAAATACGAGGCTCACGTGAGAAAATTGAGTGTCAAATTCTCCCAGAGACGCAATCGCTGCAGAAGTGAACGCATTACCTCTACTTAAAATCAAATCCCCACTTTGTAGATCAGTGGCAAGGTTAATGAATTTAAATTCTGGACCTCTACGGACATGAGAATTTTTTGCGATAAAGGCCGAGGATGGAAAAGAGACCTCTGGATGATTTCTAAGATGAGATTCCTCCACTAAGTCTTCTACTAGGCGAATAGAATAGAAAGCTCCACGCATGGCCCTCGCACAATCCTGAGAGAGTTCACCACTTGTATAAATTAATCGCATTGTTTGATGCAGCTTTAGCTTCAGATCCCAAAGCTCATTAGCTAGGTTTATGTAGGATTCATTTTCAAATTCTTTGAGATAATCACTTGGCTTAAGTGTTTTGAAGGCCGATTCAATTTTTTTAGCGTCTTCCACGCAAGTCTCTGTGGAGAAAGAGGCCATCACCTCTCTAAGGGGCGTGCGTATGTCACCGGCATGAGAAAATAGTGACCAAGTGATAAGCAGCTGTCCAAGTATTAGACGCAACATGGGCTTCTCCAATGAAAAATTCCTCTTCTTGGTCATATCTCAGCAAATGGGATGCCATTAATGTGTTATAGGCCCAGCCTATTAGAAGCTTCGTTTTAATCTAATTCATTAATATGTCTCGGTCGGCGATAATTGATCTATCCATAGGGAGGATAAATATGAAAAAAATATTTCAAGAAACACAAACTAAGAAAAATTTAGAGTCAGCTTTCGCTGGAGAATCAATGGCAAATAGGAAATATCTCTATTTTGCGAAGTTGGCCCGAGAACTAGGAGATGAGGATGTGGCGAAGGTTTTTGAAGAGACCGCGGAGCAAGAGACGCAACATGCTTTTTCCCATTTGAGTCTTTTATTTCCAAAAGAAAGACTAACTATTGAAAAGCTTTTAGAGATGGCCATAGAGGGCGAGAGATATGAGCACACAGTGATGTATCCGGAGTTTGAAAGAACAGCCCAGGAGGAGAATGATCACTCGGCAGTCATTGAGTTCAAAGAGCAGGCGATGGATTCTATGGGGCATGAGTTAAATTTTAAGAAAACACTTGAACTTGCACGTAAAAAATTTGCTGCATTAAAAGTTGTTGAAAAAATCCATGCAGATAATTACCAACGAATTCTTGATCAAAAAAGAGGTATAAGATGAGCTATAAAAAATACAAATGTGTCCTATGCGATTTTATTTATGATGAGGAGATAGGTGATCCAGATTCGGGTCTTAAGGCCGGAACTCGGTTTGAAGATATCCCAGAGGACTGGAGTTGTCCTGAATGTGGAGTAACGAAGACATTTTTAGAACTAGTTGAATGATGAAAAGTGTTTAAAAATTGGACGGACTAAAAAATATACCCATTCAGGGATCTTTTTTAGTCCATTTTTTTGTTAAAAGATAAGATGAGTTTATGAAATTAATTTTCAGCCTCCTCATTATTTTCTCCTCTGTGTTGAGCTTGGCCTCCGATGCCCCTCTTAGGGTGACCACTGTGTATGATGAGCACTATGGTCAGCATGAGAGACAGATATTTGATATATGGATGCCAAAATCCTCTACGAGAACTCCGCTCGTTATTTATATTCATGGCGGTGGTTGGGTTATGGGGAGTAAGGATGAAGCACGAAGTAATCCCATTATTAAAAAGTATAATTCTGCCGGTGTTGCTTTCGCCGCCATTAACTACAGATTTTTAAAACATGCGGCCCTGCAAAATATCATGCGTGAAGATATTGCGGGTTTCGTTCAATTTATTCGCTACAACGCTAGAAAATATAACATTGATAAAAATTTGATAATGGCCCATGGTTTCAGTGCTGGAGGAAGTGCCAGCTTGTGGCTTGGGACTCACGACGATATCGCCCGCCCGTCTGATTCTAATCGCATGCTTCGCGAGTCAAGTCGAGTTCTGGCCATTGGTCATTTGAGTTCACAGGTTTCCTATGACTTTATTGACTGGTTTGATTTTTTTGGAAAAGAAAATGTCGAAAAATTTTTGGGAGATCAAATCTGGACTAGGTATCACCTAAAATCCCTTGATGATCTATACACACCGATAGGAGAGGCCATCAGACAGGACCTTGATAGTTATGAGAATATGGGTCCAGATGATGCTCCTATGATTTTGTGGAATACTCTTCCGGATATTGAAAGTGAAACCAATAGTCACTTCATGCATAGCCCTCGCCATGCCAAGCTTCTAAAGCAGCGTGCGCTAGCAGTTGGTCTTGAGGCCAGAATGCTTCTTGATGGTGATCAGGAACTAAAGTTTGACCCATGGGGAGAATCGTATAAGTTCTTTATGGAGAAAATCTCTGAGGCCCGAGAGAAGGGCCTTGATAGGTCTCACTGTCTATTTAAATTATGCTTTTGAATGAGCCAGAAGGCCGGGCGCATTTTGCCATAAGCTTCAAAAGAGTAGCGAGCTTCCTTATTCACACCTGGACGGATGTCTGAAAGTCGCCAGCTGAGGGCCTCAGAAAAACCACATTCTTCGGCTGACTTAAGATAATTAACAGTATTGCGGTTTTGGAGATTATCATCGTAGCGATTAGTAAAATAGCTCTGACCAAATTCACCCAAAATAAGCTTCTTCTTATTTTTACGAGAATATCTTTTTAGCTGTGAGCACTTGTGAATTGTACCAGAATCACTATAAGAGTGAAAATCTAATACATCCGCACAGGCCAATGGCCCATTATCACTTAATAAATTTAAAGGCTGGAAAAGAAGAGGATGCAACCTAATGGAAAACGTTACAGGGATATTTTTAAATGATTCATAACCTTGAATAAAAGAGCGCCACTGACAAAGCATTTTGCCGGCACCCTGCCAGCCTTGATCAAAGCCAAAACGATTAACAACTGTATCCATTTCATTACACAAATCAATTTTACCAATGGCCGAAGTAAGTCCACTTTCTTCTATCGCTTTAAGGAGGGGGCCAATCACTTTGGTTAGAAAAACAGCTCCACCTTTTTGATTGAAGATGGACCTCAATTTTTGAAGAGATTCTCGACTTAACTTATCTGGCCTATAAGTATGAGCATCTAAGAAAGTCATATAGACTTTCACATTATGACTTCTCGCAATTTGAAGTGTTTTTATAACGTTCTTAATGAAATCCGCTTTAGGTCCCACCATCTCGCCATTTTTCCATTCAACCATGGGAAAATCTGAACCTTCAAAAAACCATAGTCTCAGAGTTTTTGAACCAGCTTCGTTAGTTAATCTAAAGATTCGATCAACTTCAATTTCATCAAAAGACCCATCAAGATACTGACTTGCATAATTATTGTGAAACCAGGCCTGGTTAAAGCCTACATTCATGGCGTGGGAGAGCCCTGAAATCGTAACAAGAAAAAGAAAAAATAAAATTTTAATCATTAAAATAATTAAATGTGCTTCTCTAAATCTTGTAAACCTAGGCAAATTGAATTTGTGCTAATGAAGTCTTACATCTTAAATCTTTAATCAGGACCTATTTTGTCGGGTACTCGTAAGAATCGTCTCCGCAAAAAGTGCGGTGAACATAGAAAACAGGGCAGTTCCAGTTAGCATGAGTAAAATTCCTAAGACTTTTCCCTTAAAAGTAATAGGAGTAATGTCACCGTAACCAGTTGTTGTCGCAGTGGAAAAGCCCCACCAAATAGCATCCATTAATCCGTGAAGCTTTGGGTTTTCAGGGGATTCAAAAAAAAAGAATAGCAGACTAAAAAAGCCAATTACTGCATTCCCTAAAATTGTTAAGAGTAAAAAGACTGGGCTTCTTACTAAGAAGGCCATCTCTGAAACAAAGAGTTTAAATCCGATAATGATGTGCTTCGTTGTATGTATATTCTTATTCATTTCATTCCTCAGTCAATAAGCTAGCAGATCCTTATGTTCCTTGAAACCAGTTTTTCATCGACAGATTAAGGAGAAAAAAGAAATAATTTTGTGATTCAAAAATTACAAGGATGTAACCCATGATCTCTCTATTATTTGTTCTATCGCTGAGTTCACTTAGTCTTTTTGCCACCACTCCAAAAGTTATTTATGGTGAAGACAATAGAGTAGATGTTTTTGAAACTACTAATCCTGAATTTGCAAAATATGCCTCCGCTACATTGGCGCGTGTTCATAAAAAAGATGTAAAGGGGCTAAGCATTTCTAAGAATTGGCAACTCTCAACAATGAGTCTTGAAGAGGCCGGAGTTTGCAAGTCAGAGCGTTTTTCAAGTCAACCAACAGTAGCGAGTTGTACAGGCTTTCTAGTATCACCCAAGCATATTGTAACTGCCGGACACTGTATTACTGCAAAAGAGTGTGCAAACGGATCTTATTATTGGCTATTTGATTACCATATGCCAAGCGATGGTGAATTCAATATGAAGCGTCCGAGAGAAAATTTTGTAAGCTGTAGCAGGGTCGTGAAGCAAGTGCTTGATGAGAGAACAGGAATGGATTACGCGCTCATTGAATTAACCAAAGAAGTTTCTGATAGAGAGCCCCTGAAATTTAGACAGAGTGGAGCTCCTGGAGTTGGAGAGCCCCTAGTTGTGATTGGACATCCTACGGGTCTTCCAACAAAAATTGCAGATGGTGCACAAGTGAGAGTTGTAAATAACGTTTTCTTTGAGGCGAACCTCGATACTTTTGGAGGCAACTCTGGTTCTCCAGTGATTAACACCCTCACAGGTGAAGTCGAGGGTATTCTTGTCAGAGGTGAAAATGACTACATCGAAGATTCAGAAAAAAACTGCATGAAAGTAAACGTTTTACCAGATGATAAAGGCACAGAAGCTTCAACACTCATTACAAATATTAAAGAGCTAAGAACTCTTAATTAATTTTATTATTTTCGGGGCTTGTTAAATATCTGAGTCCCTGAGTGCCTGGGCCCCAGTCTGTTGGACTGAGCTTTCTTTTGGGAGTTCAATTGAGGTACAGTTTTATTTTTTTGACTTGGGTAATGGGTGAAGAAAAGCGGAGAATGTTTTAATTTTTTTATTTCATCCTTTTCAGGACATTGATTGATTATGAGTCGAATCATTCCTAGCAGGTTATCAAAAATTTTTTTCAGTTTCATTTTTCACTCCATAAAATTAAAAGCCCGGTTTTTAAGCCGGGCCTTATCACACTAGCGGGCAATTATTGAATTGACTGATCTTCCTTCAATTGTCCTTACGAAAAGAAGTATTTGGTTGGACTTGAATGTTGAAGGACTGAATTTAACTGGAATTTCGATTCTTTCTGTTTTTTCAGGGCAACTAGAAGAAACTCTCTTCATGATTGGCAAAATCGAAAGTGTATCTTTATTATTTGTGAGATAATCGACTCTGTCCAAAACAAGACATGGACTTGGAGACTGGGCAACAAGAATGGCATCTCCCGAAGCTCCTCCTGTGAATCCTGTCTCAATATAATCAACTTTTGCATAAATATTTTCATCAATGCTTTGAGAGCTAGCTGTTCCAATTAAAATTTCCTCTTTCATTTCATACTTTCCACCCTCATTCACGATGATTTTGTAGTCCCCACCTTGAAGACTCCCAACATTAATCACTTCAGTGAAAGGAATTTT
>CANHJD010000061.1 GCA_947461145.1 Bacteriovoracaceae bacterium | reverse complement strand
ACGGATGGCCAAATCAACTGAACGCTAGATGAGTTTAGTGGAGTTACTGACGTTATGTTAAATGAAGGTAAAGGCAAAATAGTTGTTTCATTGGATTTGGCAGACTCTGCACCGTTGTAAGCAGTGATAGCGTAGTAGTACTGAGTTCCATCGGTTGCAACTGTGGTGTCAAGAAAGCTTGTGCCAGTTACGCCCGTCGCAAGAGAAGTATGAGAGCCAGAGCTTGTTCCGCGATAAATATTGTAGTTTGTGGCCCCACTTAAGTTTGTCCAAGTCAAACTCACAGAGCCGCCGGCAGCCGTAGAGGCAAGACCACTCGGAGCAGCTAGAGATGTGACTTGAGAAATTTGAGAACTGAGAACACTTGAGCCTGAGCCAGTAGAGTCTTTTGCCCGAATTTTAATGTAGTATGTTTGGCCAGGATTAAGACCAGTTAATGAATACGGAGAAGTGACACCTGTAATCGTTGTATAAGGTCCGCCTGAAGTTGTCCCATAAAGTATATCGTATGAGCTAGATCCAACTGGAGCTGACCAGCTAACATTAATGCCATTGGTTCCATTAGTCGTGGCAACAGGATTACTTGAAAATGCAGCAATCGATTTCGCAGTGACTTCATTTGAGTTAGGTGATTCGATACCATTATAAGTACGAATCACATAGTAATACTGAGTTCCGTTGACAATGGAGGTGTCGGTGTAACTTACTCCTGTAACATTGCTTGCAATTTGAGAGTACACCCCAGAGCTTTCGCCTCTATAAATACGGTAGCTGTTTGCTCCGGCCGTAGCAGTCCAACTCAAGGCCACTTGTCCTGTTGAAGCCGTTGCAGCAAGAGTAGAAGGGGTTGTTGTTCCAGAAATGAAGTTCACTTCACTTGAATTAAAGTAAACAGAGGAACCAGCTGCGTTTCTCGCCTTGATGATGATGTAGTATCGTGTATTCGGAGTGAGGCCCGTTAAGGCATAAGGAGAAGTCGCATCGGTGACAGTAGTTAGATAGACGCCAGAGCTTGTTCCGTATCTAATATCATAATTATCAGCTCCATCTGCACTAGACCAAGTGATAGTTGCCGCAGTTGATGAAGTCGGAGTTGCACTTGAAATGGAGTAGTCTCCAATGGGCTTAACCGAAACTTCATTAGAGTTAGCAGAGTCTACTCCATTAAATCCTTGAATCGCATATGTATAGAGAACACCATCAGTCACAGTGGTATCAAGGTAGCTTGTTCCAGTAGCACTTGAATTAATAACAGAGAATGGATCAGTTCCAGATTTTCTTAGAATGATGTAAGAAGTTGCTCCCACAACGGCACTCCAAGAGAGAGCGACTCTGCCTGATGGGTAGATTGGGGAATTGGAAACAGCTGTAAGGTTAATAGGTGCAACAGTCGCCGTTTTTTGAATGGCTTCAGTAGATAGGACTAGAGCTCCTCCACCTACAGTATTTTTTGCTTTTACTATGATGTAGTAATTCTTGTTTGAGAGAAGCCCTGTCATTTGGTAAGGAGAAGTGACATTTAGTGCTGATCCTGTATAGCTACCAGAAGTTGTTCCCCATTGAACATCATAGGTTGCAGCACCGGCCGGGGCAACCCAATTCACTGTAATAGTTGAATTCGTTACGGGAGAAGTACTCGCAATTAAAAATGGTTCAATCGCTTCGGCATAGACAACTGAAGAGGCGGGAGAAGTTGAGCCATTAAAGGCTTTTACAACATAGTAGTAAGTTATACCTTCTGTAACAGTTGTATCTTGATAAGAATTTGTTAAAACATTTGAATTGATGGCAACCATGTCACCAACAACATTCGTCGTTCCTCTCAGAACAATATATTTTGTCACACCGGCCATTGAGTTCCAAGTTAAACTAATTTTGGAAGAGCCACCTGTTGCAGCGACTGAAGCCGGTGCACCAAATGAAGTGGTTGCTGTCATGCTTGAAGTCAGTTGAGTCGCAGTAGAACCGATAGTATTTTTTGCTCGCACAACAACATAGTAGGTAACGTTCGGAGAAAGACCAGTTAATGTGTGCGGAGAACTCGTCGAGGAAACATATGTATAAGTTGTTCCATTAGTCCCATAACCCACTTCATAAGTTGCAGCACCTATTGTCGTTGGATAATCAACTTCAATACTGTTTGGACCAGTTGAAGCAACAGAGTTTAGAGTAAATGGTGTTATTGGTTGTCCAGAGACAACGGCAGAATCAATCGATTCCGCACCATTGTATGATCTCACGACATAGTAATAAGTTTCTCCATCACTCACGAGTGTATCAGCATAAGCAGTTGAGGCCGTGGTTGCAATTAAGGTATAGGAACCAGTCGTCTTACGATAAATTTTATAACTTGTTGCTCCCGCAGAAGTGTTCCAACTAAGATTTATTTGTGAAGTTCCCACTGCGGCGGCAAGTCCTGTCGGTGGTCCAAGTGGGGTTATTTGAGAAACTTCTGGCGAAAGTTCACTTGAGCCAGCTCCAACGGTATTTTTTGCAAGTACTTTGACGTAATAAGTTGTTCCTGATGTTAATCCACTAAGTGTGAAAGGTGGTGTTTTATTCACAGCAGTTGAAGGATAACTACCTGGAGAAGTACCATATTTAACGTCATAAGTTGCAGCACCTGCAACAGAGGCGGGCCAGTTAATAAGAATGCTTGTTGGAGAAGCTGCAGAAATACTGGAAATAGAAAAGCTTGCAATTGGTCTTGCTCCAACAGCTGGAGAAGAGCGATCTGATTCTGTTCCATTACTTGCTGTCACGGCATAATAGACGGTATCACCATCATTTACAGTCGTATCAACATAATCACTTGTCAGAGATCCGGAATAAAGAAGAGTGAGAGAGGAAACTGTAGAAGTTGAGCCACGATAAACATTGTAACTGGTTGCTCCGGAGACATCAGTCCAGTTGAGAGAAACCTGTCCTGAGGAAGTTGTCGCAACAAGTCCATTAGGTGCCGCTGTTTTAGTAGAGGCAGAGTAGACCGAACTCAGTACAGTTGTTCCTGCACCAATAGAGTTTTTTGCCCTTACAACAAGATCGTAGGCCGTATTCCCAGAGAGTCCGGAGATTGTTTTTGGAGAATTTACTGTATTGATAAAAATATATGAAGAGGCAGCAGAAGTTTTATAACCAATATCATATGCGGCTGCGCCATCTACAGAATTCCATGTCACTTCTAGACTATTTGGAGTTGGAGAAGTGGCTCCACTTATTGAGAAGCTAGCAATAGATTTAGTTGTCACAGAAGCGGAATCCGGAGAATTAAATCCGTTGTAGGATCGTACAATATACTCGTACTCTTGCCCATTGACGACACTGGTGTCAATGATAGAGGTCCCTACAACTCCAGTTTGTACAACTGAAAAACTGCCAGGGGCAATTCTTCGTAGCACTTCATAACTTGAAGCACCCGAGACCACATTCCAACTCACCACTACCTGACCAGGTGTGGAGGCCGCCGCAATGCCAGTTGGTGCAGAAAGTGTCGCAACAGGCATTGCAGATAAAGTATTCGTTGATTCTAAAGTTGTTCCTTCACCTTCAGTATTTTTTGCAACGATTTTTACATAATAAGTCGCACCGTTTGTAAGTCCAGTTAGGATGTGAGGAGAGCTCACACTTGTCGCAGTAAGATTGAGATTTGAATTATTTGTTCCATATTTTAAATCAAATGTATCTGCACCACTGACTGCCGGCCATGTTACTGTTAATTTTTGAGCTGAGGGGCCGGCACTCAAAGACGTAATGTTAAAAGGTTCAATGGCCTTGATTGAGGATACTGCTGATAAGGCCGAGTCGTAACCGTTGTAGGCCTTGATGGCAAAATAATAAGTTGTTCCGTTTGTTAATCCAGAAACAGTGTAGTTACTGAAGGCGACATTGTTAGCAATCTCAGTTAATGAACCCGGACTAGTTCCTTGAAAAACTTTGTAACTTGTAGCTCCCGAAACAGAATTCCAATCAAGAATCACCTGACCAGGAGTCGCGGCCAAGGTAAGACCTGTTGGGCCACTCGGTGGACCAAAAGGTTGACCACTTTTCATACTGGTCGACACCGCATATCCATTTTGATTGTTAGCAGCAACTATTTTAACGTAATACGTTTGACCATTATCAAGACCAGTTAAAACATACGGCGAAGTTACATTTGATTTAACTAAAGTAAATGAATTTGGAGAAGTTCCTAAAAGAATCCCATAACTGGTTGCTCTTGCAGAAGCGGACCACTCCAGACCAAGACTTCCATCAGCTGCGACCGGATTTGCTGTGAAATCAAACGCCCCAACTGATTTTGCAATTCCGATTGGTGAAATCGTGGTCTTTCCTACTGGATTACTTGCATCTATTTTAAAATAATAAACTAATCCAGCAGTAAGTCCCGTAAGAGTGCAATGACGAGAGCTGAGATTACAAGATGTAATTTCTGTATTGATGGCACTCGCAGTGGTTCCCATGTAGAGTTTATAATCTTCTGCACGATCTGAGCGTGTCCACGTCAGAGTGATTGTTGTATCAACTGCACGAATACTTGCGAACCTAAAAGCTGAAGGTTTATTAAGAAGGGGCATGTGTCCTTCAGCGATAACAGATTCACCATTCGGGTTATTACAACCCGACATGATTAAGATCATCAAAAGTGAGAAAAACTGAATTAACGTATTCACCTGCTCCCTCTAGGTTCAGCAACGTTTATTAATTTTATCTTAATGACCCAATGTTTCTGATAACTTAAAAAAGTTTTTTACTTAGACATTGCGTAGGCCATTAATTTCAATACCTTATCGGGAGATAATGGGAATTTCTTGAGTTTTTTTAGGCAGAAGTTGCCCTCAGAAATACAGTGGGTTATCAGATGCAGAAATAGCCAGAAAAAACTGCCTACTTTCTCAGTCAAATTGATCAATGAAATGTTTTTGAGTTTTAGAAGGAGTAGGTTATTTGTGCTGAATAGCCCAAGAGTTCGTGTGTGAAATTAACTTCAGCATTTGGAGCAGTTGTCCCCATATAGAAACCTTTAACCTGGTAAGTCGTTCCGAAAGGACCTACCCACCCAAGTCGTGCATACCCCTCAGCTCCCGCACCAGATTCGGTTGCAATATTTCCTCCGCTTCGAGGGAAAATGGTGTAAAGCTTGAGACCAGTTCCCCAAATTAGTCCTATTCTTCTTCGCTGCCCAAGAGAGTAATGGAGGCCACCTTGATAAAAAGTTTTTTTCAAAACCTCAAAAACGGTTGTGTCCTTGGCGTAGTAAAGTGGGTGATCTTGTTGCATGATAAAAAGCCCCCACTTTGCATAGACTGAAGTTTTCGCCATGAGCTCCATACCAAATTGATTAAAGAGTTGATCCTCGGATTTCAATGTTCCGTAGGCCGGTTCATTAAATTTTACAGTCTGAATTCCCCCAAAAAACTTAAGGGCAAAGTTATTACTAAAGCGGAAGGCGTAGGACCCCACCCAGTAGGGCATTTGAGGACTTGTGATGCGTCCTTTGGTACTGTTATTTTTTTGCTCAGCTCGAAGCGTGTGATAGCCAAGACCATACTCAAGGGCAAATTCATGGGTTTCGAGATTGACTTCGGCAAATGAGGAGATGGAGTAGAGTAATAAGGCGAGCAGTATTTTCACTGGTAAATTGTAGCCTGAATTATGTATCAGATTAGTTGGGGAAAATTATTCCACTATATTGAGAGATTCATCTAGTTCGAAGGTCTTGGCCTTGGTGAGGCGATTCCAAATTCCTTTCCATTCTTCTCCGGAATGCTTTGAATTTCTTTGAATTAGTATCAAATCATGGCCATTTGCAGAAAATTGACGGAGGTTTTCGTAGAGTTCGCGGCTCGCGATAACAGCATCATTGGCAAGAGTCCAAAAAGCCGGTTGAGAAATTTCTCGACCAAGTTTCTTTTCAATAATGGGTCTCGCTTTTGTCCAACCTGTAGTCTCTGCAATAATAATAAGAGGAATATTGGGCATGTAGTGATGCTTGAGTTGTCCTGGGGCCACAGGACTTTCAGCATAAAGAACGTCGCTACTTATTCCATTTTCTTTTAATATTTGTTGTAAGAACTGAGCTGTAAAAAATCCTGGTCGATAGATTAAAACTTTCCAACCCTCGTCCGTTTTTTCTATTCCCGCAACTGTAGATTCAATTCCCACCTCACAGGCACCGCCATCAAGGATAGGCACATCCTCTTTAAATTCGTCATAGACATGGGCTGCACTTGTGGGTGATGTTTTGCCAAACTTATTAGCACTTGGTGCTGCAAGTCCACCCTCAATTTGCGAAAGTAATTCAAGAGTTGCCGAATGATTTGGACACCGCAGGCCAACTGAGTCTAAACCCGAAGTGATAAGAGGATTAGTAAGATCATTTTTTTTTGCAATTAATGTTAAGGGGCCCGGCCAGCACGCCCTGGCCAACACCTCGTGCAGAGGTGTCCATTCCGAAGTAAGGGACTTCGCTTTCTCGATAGTGTCAATATGAACGATAAGTGGGTCAAAAAAGGGACGCTCTTTCGTTGAAAAAATTTTTCTTAGACCCTCGTCAGATTTAATCCATCCCGCCAGACCGTAAACAGTCTCTGTGGGGATTCCCACCACTTCTCCGTGAAGAAGAAGTTCTCTGGCTTCATTGATATTTACTAGTTTCAATCTTACTCGCTTGCAATACTGGCCGGCTGCCTCGATCCAGTTGAACGTTTGTAATTATCAATAACTCCCAATCCTCGAAATTGTCCAGAGGAAAAGGTGGTTACAAACTGAGAATTCTGAGAAGATGTTGCCTTTAATTGTCCATTGATAAAAGTGTTGGCCTCACCAAATAGTCTACTTAAATCACTCAGAGATTTGGCCGCTTTATAGTACTTGGTGAGAAAGCTTTTGAACTTCGCGAGGGATGGTTTAAGGGCGTTTTGCTTATAGTCAGCCTTAAATTCGATAAAAAGCATGCCTATCTTTTTCACGCAAAGATCCTCACCAACGAGAAGTTTCTTCAAAAGCCTTGTTCTCTGATTCGTATCTTTCCAATCTGCTACACGTTTTGATTCACAGACCCCAGCAATACTTCCAAAAACATCATCCTCCGAAGAATTGAGGAGGTGGTCAAACCCAGCTTTTTCAATTCGTAAATTCGATTCAATCATCATGGGACCTTTTAATTGCTCTGACCGAATAATGCTCTTGTAATCTTTCGGGAGAGTTGTAAATGAGTCCACAAACCAAATCAGATCATCTTTAAATTTTTTATCAACCCATCTATCCGTTCTTGCGGCTTCATAACTTTGGTTAAGAACAAATGAGAATTGTTCCGTCTTATCAATACGGGAGACGTTTGGATCTCCAGCTTGGGGATGAGTTGCCTCATATTCCATGTTAATTTGTCGATTATAAAGAGCCGCATTTTTAGTTCCAAGAGGGAATTTAAAAATCTTGTAAATGACTGCATTAAAAAGGCGACTAAAAACATTTTGGACAACCCTCATATTTTGGGCGTAGCTTTTAAAAAATACCTTAACCTGATTCTCTTTAATGACTCTCACTTGTTCTGTTTTACTTTTTGCCAATCTTCCCCAGACAAGAAGATTTCCTCTTTGGGCCAACGAAGATGAGTCAGATTCATCCATAGTCACAACATAGGGTTCAAGGGAACCGATCTGACCAAAGCCGTGAAGGATGCTGCGAAGTTCTGCCGATTGATTTTGGTCATTGGTGATGTGATTCCATTCAGGAGCGTTCATTCCAAGGGCGAATTCTTTAGAAGAAGCGTATTCATAATTGAGATCATAATTCATGATGGTAAATTTCAGTATTTTGAAAAAATCAACCTGAAGGCTGAGATTTACACCAGCACTCATGGTCTGCTTTGCCTTTGTTGAAATCCGAAATTTTTCACTTGAGTCATCTTCAACATTATTATGCTGAACCGTAACTAAATTCTCATAAGCATATTGGGTTAAAATACCACCAGAAAAAGAAAATCCATAATAGGGTGGAGTTGTAATCATTCCTCCGGCACCAATTGTCCAATCATCTTCTCGCTTTATGATCTCTTCATTTTGCATATCTTCAATACCTTTCATATTAAATTTGATGAAAGGAAGAAAAAGTTTTGAGAAGTCAGCTCTTAGACCTTCAGAGTAGGAATTTGCGTAATGATAATAGGTGTAGACTCGTTTAAAGGTGATTCCGGCAAAAGCACCAATCTCAGCGGCACTCATCTCAGTAATTCCGGCCTGAGTTGCTTTTTCTAAAAAACTTGTCGCTTCAATATCAAATGTGAAGGTGTCCTGAATTAACCAGTTGTTACCAAATAAATTTGGAGTCACTTGGCGATCAGTATGAACATGGACCACGCCATAAGGCTTTTGCCAACTGAAGCCAGAGAGATTTTCAGTTCCTAAATTAAATTGGCGGTTAAGAAAATCTAGTTGCGAAACTTCCCTAAGTCCTATTTCACGGTGTGAAGCTTCAAGATGGGAGCGAACTTGTTCAAGAAGGGGAGATTCTGCACCATCCACAGGTGTGGGAGTATTAAAATCTCCTGCGCCGCCATTTGCACCCAGAAGTGCAACTCGAATCTTATAACCGAATTCATCATTTGTATTAGGGACTGTGCTTTGAACACTCTTTGTTAATGTTCGTGCACTTTTCAATTTGGGTTGATTGAGGTATTGTTCAAACTGAGAAGTTAATTTAATGTGATTGAATTCTGAGGCCGTGGCCTTAAACGCAGTCAATGTAAGAAGAAACATCCATACTTGGATCATAAAGAGCTCCCAATGCCTTCAGTGGCATTTGACTCTTGTTTGATCGGTTGTTCCTAGGAGAAAGCTTAGTTTGGCTTCTTTTGGATAACTCCCTGATATCCTTTCTTTTGATAGACTTTTCAGGGGGTTAGTCGAATCAAAAACTACGAGAAAATTAAAAGTTTATGGATAATCAACAGTTTGAAAAATTTAGATCATTACTGGACGAAAGCTATCAGTGGCCTGACTATTACGAGTTTAAATTTATAGTCAAATTTGATGATAAGCATCTTGTTCTTGAAAAGTTAAATGGCTTTAGCATTGTGGAAACCCCGTCTAAAAAAGGCAATTATATTGCCATCAGTGCACGAAAATTAATTAAAAGTACTCAAGAAGTTTTAGATGTGTACGAATCGATGAGTAATATTAAAGGCATGATTAGCCTCTAAAAAGGTCTCACATGAAGTACAAGACAGCTCTGGTATTGGCCGGAGGCGCTTTCGGAACATCTATCGGTTTTGTCCTCACACAAAACTTTGATAAGGTTATCATCAAGGTTCGCTCTCAAGAAATTTGCGATGAAATTAATGCTGGTGAGAATACAACTTACCTCCCTGGCCAGAAGCTTCCGTCTTCTTTGAAGGCCGCAGTGGACTGGGATGATGTATACAAGTTACAAGAAGGAGAAATCCAGCTAGTGGTCTCTGGTCTTCCGATGTCTGCCATTGATGATTTTTGTCTTTCTAATCATTATGAATTAGTAGAACTTTTAGAGAGTGGTGTCTCTCTTGTGAGTCTTGCCAAGGGAATTGATCACGAGACTCTTAAACTTCCTGACGAAATTTTTAAAACACATTTTGAAAAATATCGCTCTCAGTTGATGTATCTCTCTGGCCCTTCATTTGCCAAAGAAATTCTGGACGAGCAGATTACGATTGTTTCACTTGCTGGAGAAAGTAGGGAGAACCTCCTTGAAGCCTGCGATATGCTAGGAACTCCATTTTTCAAGGCGCTTCCAACAACAGACGTCAAAGGAGTTCTCCTTGGAGGATCCCTTAAAAATGTCATTGCTATTGCTGGTGGTATCATGGAAGGCCTGGGCTATAACCATAATACGAGGGCCGCATTAATCACTCGAGGAATTGTTGAAATGCTGAGATTTGGACAGTTCTTTGGGGCCAGACCAGAAACATTTTATGGCCCTTCTGGTATGGGGGACTTAATTCTCACCACCACAGGGGAGCTTTCTCGGAATAAATCCTTTGGGATAGAAATAGCCAAAGGAAGAAGCCCAGAGGATGTCATCAAGGCAACAAAATCAGTTGTAGAAGGCTACAAAACGACTAAAGCCGCTCATCTTCTCGCAAAAAGCAAAAATATCAATGCCCGCATTTTTACGGGCCTCTATCAGGTTCTATACGAGCAAAATGACCCTAAAGAAGTGATCCAGGGGCTTATGATGCTGCCCCCTAAGTTTGACGAAGAGACTTAATTCAGATGCTCTGAAATTTCCTTTATGCCAATAGTTTCCCCAAGGAAAATGACTTCACCACTAGGCTTTTGAATGAAGTAGGCCGGAACTCCGACGGCGCCATAACGCTTTAAATATTGTGTGATATTATCATCTCTTCTCGTCCAGTCTGCGCGCAGAAGATTGATGTTATGCTTTTTTGCCAGCTCTTCAAATTTTTTGGTTTCAAGCACAAGCTTCTTATTCACCTTACAAGTCAGGCACCACTCGGCCGTAAAATCCATGAAAACTAAATTGCCTTTAAGTTCAGAAAGCTTTGATTCAGACCAAGGAGTCCAAAGACTTTCTTTAATAGTAGCCGATAGTGACTCAGTTTTTAGTTCAAGATTTGCAATAGCAAAAAAAGTGAGCGTTACAGGAATCATGAACATGAAAAACGAAAGAAAAATGTGACGAGAGATTTTCTTAACAAAGAAAAAAGCAAAAAACCAAAACGCAAAGAGGAGATTAAGTTTCCAGCTTATGACATCAAAGTTAACAAGACTTACAAAAACATCATAAAGCCATACAACGGTTGCGAGAAGAGAAAGTCCTAAAAAGTATTTTAATTTTTCCATCCAGGCACCTGGACGAGGGAGAAGATCCAGACCTTTTGGAAAAATTGCCGTTAAGAGGAAAGGGAATGCCAGACCAATTCCAACAAAAAAGAAGATAAGAAAAATTGTCAGCGAGCTTGTTGTAAAAGCGAATGTAAGCGCAGTTCCAAGGAAGGGAGCAGAGCACGGAGTTGATAAAATGGTCGTCAAAACCCCGCTAAAAAAATCTCCCGCAATTCCTTCTTTTAATTGAGCGTTTCCAAATTTTGCACCACCTGGTGTGACAAATTCGAAAAGACCAAAAAGATTTAAGCTCAATATGAAAAGAATAAGCATCATAACCAGAACAAATGAAGGGGACTGAAGTTGAAATCCCCAACCAACTTCTTCGCCAGTGGATTTGAGTCCAACAATCACTGAGGCAAGGGCCATAAATGTGGCCAAGACACCGAATGTATAACTGAGGTTATGTCTTAGTAGTTCTTTATGAGAATAATTTTGATGCTTTATCAAACCAAAGAGCTTGAGGGAGATGACTGGGAGAACACATGGCATGAGGTTCAGAATAAGTCCCCCGAGAAAGGCCAGAAGTAAATAATGAAGAACGTTTACTTCTTCTACATTTGTCGAAGCCTTTATCAGAGAAAAAGGAGTGAGGTTTTTATAAAAAGAATCCAAAGAAGAAGAGCTGATAGAGAAGTCTTTTATGTTTAAAATCACTTTCTGGACTTGTTCTTTGCCGGGTGTATTTAGCAAAAAAGATAATTCATAGGCGTCGGGAAAGCTTCCGCTTGAAGGCAGAGGAATTTGAGGTTCCTGATATTCACCATCCCATTCAATTTCCATCTTTCCGTAAAGCGTATCTTTATCCACGAATAGAGATTCACGTTTAAAGCCAAAGGGCACTTTTGGGAAAGCCGTGAGAAGGTTAAGGGCCTTAGGTAAAGTAAAGTTTTTAAGGCCCTTGAATGAATAATGAAGGGTGAGAAGATTTTGGTCTTTCGTTCTTGTCAGGTAATATTCAAAATTCGCTGGGATTGTTCCATCTTGTGGTAAATTTTTGAAAGCATCATTTAACTCATTAGATGAAAATGGTTTTGCAGCACGATTTGAAATGAATTGATCATTATTTTTTAGTTCAAGTTTCGCTTCTCCAGGAATGCAAATGTCCTTACAGATAAGAACCTGTATCTGGGCGCTGATGTCACCCTTATGGTCTTCAAAGAAATAATGTTGCTTACCCTCATAGCCGATTGTCAGGATGTCGCCAGCTTCAATGTGCTTCGCTGGAGTAGGCCATTCAAACGGCTTAAGTTGTAGGGGATTATTAGCGGAGTAAAATTTGAAAATAGACGGCAGACCTGCATCTCCAGGGTTTTTCCAGTATGTGTGCCATCCTTCATCGTGCTGAATGGTCACGACAAGTTTATTGTCAAAGCGTTGAAGAGATATTGTAGCGTGTTCTTCAGATGCAAAAGCGTTTAAGGTAATGATAAGAAGCGAAAATATGAGCTTAAGCATGGAGACCCTTTATAGATTGTTTTTCTCAAAAAATTATATGCTTCAGGGGCTAAGCCGTCGAGAATCAAGCATTAACCTTTTTTTGTTGATGATCCGTGTCAAGTGGGTTTGCTACCCTTGACGGTTAAAAAAAAAGGTTCATATTTGAGTTATGAAAAGAATGTACGTCATTTTACTCGTCATTTTTCTCCTCTTTTTAATGGCCGTAACTGCTTTAGGCCAGATGATGACCGTTACTGTTGATAACGATCAGAAGGCGATTGATCATATGAAGAAGCAGATGCTTCTCAGGGATCAAATCCATAAACGCTTGCGGGATAAGCTCTTATACGGAGTAGGTCCTGATCAGGATCTCTTTAAAGATCTGGATGAGGCACTAGAAGAATCCATGAATGATTCTTTTTCCGGCTTTGGTCAAATGGGCCATAGCTTTACACAGTTTAAGTCTGAGTGGAGTGAATCAAAGAATGGAAGAATTCTTACTCTGACTCCTCAAAGTCAGGATCAAAAGTTGAATATAGATGTGAACGCTTCAGTGATCACTATCAAGGGCGAGTCTCAGCAAAAATCCTCAACCTCAACAGTCTCATCTTCTTTTACCAACAGCTTTCCAGTTCCTGACGACTGTGATGGAACCAAAGTTAAAATGGATCAAAAAGAAGGGAAAATTTTGATAGAGCTTCCCTATAAAAATGTGAAGTCTGTGACAATCCCACCCAAAGAAGAGGAAAGACAACCTCTTCCTTCATCTGGGGATGAGATTAAAATATAATTATTTTTGAATCCCTCGTGCCATCTGAAGGATTTGACTCCTAAGATTCTTCAGCATTGTTTCCTTGGTCGTAGAAAATGGCGGATAGTTAAAAAAACTATTGGCAGATTTAAGGTCAAATCCGGTGATTAAGGCCGACACTATCAACGTTTCATTAGCGCTTATTTCTTTCACATAAACGATTGAATAATTTCGATAGATCAGCTGAGTAAATTGGCTCATATCAAGAACCAAAAATCGTTCACGTCCTGAGCTATTTAAGGCAGAGGCTTCGTCTCTAAAGTATCTAATAATCTCTTGGTTTAGAGAATTAGGCGCAACTTCTTTAAGCCTGAAATCAAAGCTCACTTTAAAAGGAAGTCCATAGGCCTTGACGGTATTTGTGACTAACCACGTTTCAGAATTTTTTTGTGAAATGCTATTGGAATTTAACATTGTAGAAATAAATTGGGCATTATTCATTTTGGCTGCACTAAGTAAGTCGAATGATTTTTTGCTGGTGAAAGCTATTTTAGCAAGAACCAATTGATTGTTATCAGGATGAAGAGAGGCAACTTTTTGGTTATCAATAACACTTAAAGCACTTCGATTGAGTTCATGAGGAGCGAGCCAGTCAAAACCATATTGAATTTTTCCGGCAGCCATTAGATCTGGTGAAATGGTGAAGTCAGCATTTTTTTCTTCAGTCTGTGCCCAAGACAGATGAGTAAAAAGTAAAAATAGTCCTAAGAAGAAAGAGAATTTGACCTTCATAATGATTCCTTTAAATTTCATTGAGAAATTACCTCGAAGCCAGAAAAAAATCATTAGACAGGGCCTGAATGCTGTAACTCTTACAAATTGGATAACTGATTGAAAGTATTGCTTAGCTGAGGGGGCATTTTTTTCCTAATGATCCAATGGATAAGTCCGATAGGTAAGGGGAGTGTAAACCCCTTCGTGGAGGCCTCTATGGCAAAGACACTAGCTTTATTTTTTGTCCTTGGACTCATGGTCAGCTGTGCGACTCATCGAAATGAAAGAAGTATTTCTTCCGTGACTGATGAGGTTGAGAAAGAGGCGGGATATCGTTACGAGCGTGGGTCGATTTACCGTTAATTGTCCTGAGGCTTTTTGAGCCAGTCAGGTATGTCGGAGACTTCTTCCAACACCCGTTTATAAGAATCCAGGCGAGAGAGGATTAATTGATCCTCTCTTTTGCTTTTATCAAGCTTCTGAAAGAAACAGCCCTTATTATTTTCTTCGTGATTGCAGGTCGAAAATTTACACTTCGTTGCAAATTCCTGAATGTCAGAAAAGCTCATGATAAGTTCTTCCTTCGTGAGATCACTAAGGCTCATGGAGCGAATACCAGGAGAGTCGATTAAGGCAAATTTCTCACCATCCACAAGTTCAGCCCAGGTCGTTGTATGGGAGCCTTTATTCGCCCGATTCGTTTCACCACTGAGGAGCTGGATTTTCCCCTCAGAGAGTTCTGTTATGAGGCGGCTTTTCCCGACACCGGAGTGACCAACAAGAATAGCAGTTTTGCCCTTTAACTTATCGGAGAGTTCACGAAACCCTTGGGAAAGGTATTTCTGTTTATAATTTCCATCTTCAGCAGACACTTCAAAACACTCAACATTAAGCCACTTCAAGCGTTCAGCTTCAAAGGTAATATCAAACTCTTTCTCATCATAGAGGTCCATTTTATTGAAAATTACGTATGCTGGAATATTCCAATAATCTGATCTGACAAGATAGCGGTCGATGAGTCCTCGTTTATAGGCCGGAGTTCCAGCACTTGTGACGACAAGCAGGACGTCCACGTTACTAGCGATCACATTTTTTTTCTGAACTCGAGGAAGATTGCGGAAAATAAAATTACTGCGCTCGAGAACTTTTTCAATCACCCATTCTTGGCCTTGGATTGGTGGAGGGATCAATTCTACCCAGTCTCCAACGACAATATGATCTTCCTTAAGAAGTGTGGCCAATGCCGTGGCAGTCACCAGCTCTTTAGTATCTGAACGCTGACAGTCAAAATGCCTTTTAGAGGAGCGGAAAATTCGTGCGCGAATAGTCATATATGATGACAGAGTAGCATAAATACTTAGTCCCTGATTGACAATTTTTGATGGGGGCCTTAAAGTTGAGCCCTAATTGTTCTAAAACTTAAACCCCTTGGAATCAATGGGTTTTTTGTATAACGGACTAAGCGCACCGGTAGCTCAGTTGGATAGAGCAACCGATTTCTAATCGGTAGGT
>CANHJD010000060.1 GCA_947461145.1 Bacteriovoracaceae bacterium | reverse complement strand
GCATAAATATTTTCATCAATGCTTTGAGAGCTAGCTGTTCCAATTAAAATTTCCTCTTTCATTTCATACTTTCCACCCTCATTCACGATGATTTTGTAGTCCCCACCTTGAAGACTCCCAACATTAATCACTTCAGTGAAAGGAATTTTTAGTGGCTCACATTTTGTATAGGCCGGATCATCCATTGAAAGTGAATTCACATCAATATTGATCACATCATTTTTAACTTTTACTTCATATTTATTTCTTACGTAGCATGGGTTCGGAAATTTTCCTGTGACGATGACTTCAACATGATCGTTGCTGTCAAAACCATTTGGAACAAAAACATGGTCCACCGGTGCTTCAACAACTTCTGGAAGTTTAGCGAGTGCATTTAACGATAGGCCTGTGAGTAACATCATTGTGAGTGCTTTCATAAATCCTCCCTGGATCTTTTATGCATAGACGCTATCGCTTTCAGGAGGGGGTTGGACCTAAGCCATGTCTTGAAGTCAGATGATTTATGTCATTGTTTAAGATTTTCGTAGCTTTTGCGGCGGTGCATGCAAGGGTTATGGTGGCTAAGCCCCCATTTAATGGTTAAAATGAAGCGTATTTTGCTAATAAAAGTCATCTTTTTCACATAGGAGTTGTTATGGATATTGCTCTATTTTCTGAAGAGGGAATTGTAATGATTCTCAGATGGATCCATTTCTTTGCTGGTGTTGCATGGATTGGTCATCTTTATTATTTTAACTTTGTACAAGGTGCCTTCTTAGCTGAAGTTGATGCTCCAGTTAAAAACGTCGCTCTTGCTAAGCTTGCTCCCAAGGCCCTTTGGTGGTTCCGTTGGGGAGCTATGTTCACATTTCTTTCTGGTTTAGGAATGCTTGCTCTAGGGGCCAGAGATTTCGGTGCAGAGTTTATGAAAACGTCTTATGGAATTTATATTTCTATTGGCGCTCTTCTTGGAACTTTAATGTTCCTAAACGTATGGCTCATCATTTGGCCTAAGCAAAAAGTTATTGTTGCTTCGGCCCTTTCAGTTATCAATGGCGGACAAGCAAACCCAGAGGCTGCAAAACTTGGTCCTCAGGCCCTTCTTGCTTCACGTACAAACGTCATGTTCTCTATGCCTATGCTTTTCTTCATGGGAGCTTGTCGTCACCTTGGTCTAGATATTCCCGAGGACTTTTCGGCCGGTTTAGTAATGGGTGTGATCACTCTTTTAATTCTTGCCCTTGAAGTTAACGCAATTAAAGGAAAGCTAGGACCTCTAACAACTGTAAGAGGTGTTATCCACTGTGGACTTGGTTTATTGGTTGTTCTTTATACACTAGTTGAGGTTCTTGTTTAATGAATTCGATAATTTGGTTAGTAACACTTGGTGTTCTTTATTTATCTTTTATTTTTACGACTCCGGTAAAAGCACCGGCGCCTAAAAAAGTAGAAGTTGAAGTGGTTAAAACTGAAGCTCCAGCTGTTGTAGAAGCAGCACCGGAAGCCAAGACAGCTGAGGTTGTAGTTGAAGCAGGGCCAGTTGATCTGGAGAAGGGAAAAGCTATTTATCTTTCTACTTGTATCAAGTGCCACAATAAAGATCCAAATGTGAAAGGACCAATTGGCCCTGAGCTAGTGGATGCTCCACTAGAACTCATGCACCATAAAGTGATCACTGGAAGATATCCTGACGTATTACCTGAAGGATTTGTTCCTAAGAGAAAAACTAAACAAATGACAAAGTTTCCTCAGCTTGGAAAAGATGTTCCATCTATTCACGCTTATGTTCAGTCATTGAAAAAGAAGTAATGAAAGTTATTTTGATGGGGGTCCTTTTGGGCCTCCTTTTTTTAAGCCAATTTTCTTTTGCTGCTGATCAGGCCTCGCTAGACAAGGGAAAGAGGCTTTACCTTGCTAATTGCATTCAGTGCCATAATCGTGATCCAAATTTAAAAGGTAGCATGGGGCCAGAAGTGGTGGATGCGCCACTTGAAGTGATGTATTCAAAAGTCATGACAGGTCTTTATCCAGCGAAATTACCTGCTGGTTTTGTGCCAAAAAGAAAAAGTCGGGCGATGAGAAAGATCCCCAAGCTTGAAAAAGATATTCCGGCTATTCATGCCTGGGTACAGTCAGTTAAGAAAAAGAAATAATCTAGAAACCTAAGATATCTACGTGAGTAACACCTTTTGCAAGAGCAGAAGATGATTTTGCACGCTGGCCTTTAATCATAATTTTTTTATTTGTGAAAAGATCTTTAAGTTGGGTGCGTGAGATGTTTTTGAGGGCCTCATTCTCGTCTTGCTCTCTAAGAGCGTTGAGAAGAGTATTATCCATTCTAGATTCTGGATACTCTAGAGTTAGAGTCATACGGAATGAATTCGCTGGGCGTGTAGGTTCAGTAGTGTTCATAAAATATCCTTGATGGCACCTTTGTACGCTAAAAACCCATAAAATCCTACGAATGATCGTAGAGTTGGCAGTTTTTATAGGATTGCTTCTTGACTGTCCAAGTTACTAAAAAGACGATGTTAGGGTCATTTCTTTTTTAAAAGGTATTAATATGGCCCAGTTAATCGATGTCATTCTTCACCTTGATGCTCATCTCGTAGAGTGGGTAGCGATGTTTGGGCCATGGTTTTATCTCGTGATGTTTTTAGTTATTTTTTGTGAAACAGGGCTTGTGGTGACTCCCTTTCTTCCAGGGGACTCTCTTCTTTTTGCCCTTGGTGCCCTTGCCGCTATTGAAAATGGCCCAGATGTCTGGATACTTCTCATCAGCTTAACGATTGCAGGCATATTAGGCGATACAGTAAATTATCATATCGGAAAGTATCTGGGACCCAAGGTCTTTGAGAAGGATACTCGATTCTTTAAGAAGAAGTATCTTGATCAGACAAGTGCCTTCTATGACAAATGGGGCTCATTTACTGTTGTGGCCGCTCGCTTTGCTCCAATTGCTCGAACCTTTGCTCCGTTCGTTGCCGGTATTGGGGCCATGAACTATAAGCGATTTATTTCATACAACATCCTTGGAGCTATCGCCTGGGTTTTCACCTTCATTCTTGCGGGATACTTTTTTGGCAATTTGCCAGTTGTGAAGAGAAACTTCCATGTGGTGATCTTTGGTGTGATCTTTGTCTCACTTTTACCCATGCTCGTGCCGTGGCTTAAAAGTAAGTTTGCTAAAACTGCTTAGACAAATCATCGGCACTCAACTTTCATTTGCCTCAATTTGATTCAGGGCAATTAATATAGGCACATGAAAGAAGCACTAATTATTTTAGGCGACCAGTTATTTCCCCTTGAAACCTATACCCCGCATAAAGGGGCAGAGGTGTTTATGGCCGAAGATCTCGGTCTTTGCACACATTACAAATATCACAAGCATAAGATCATTTTATTTTTAGCGGCCATGAGAAATTATTCTCAGGAACTAAAGGCGAAAGGTTTTAGTGTTCATTATGAAGAACTAGGAGAGAAGAGCTTCATTCAACGTCTTTCTGAATTTCTCGTTTTAGAAAAAATTACGAAAATAAAAATGGGAGAAATTAATGATAAATTTTTTGAAAAAGAATTAACGACACTTTTCAAAAAACTAAAACTAGAAATTGAATTTATTCCAACCCCAATGTTCCTGTGTTCAAGAGAAGAATTCAAAAGTTATCTTTTCTTTCAGCCCAAACCTTTCATGAAAACTTTTTATGAGAAGGAGAGAAAAAGGCAAAAGATTTTACTCGATTCAAAAGGCGGGCCCGCTGGTGGTCAGTGGAGCTATGATGCTGAAAATCGAAAGAAGGCCCCCAAGGAGCTGACAAACAAAGAGCCTCTTCTCTTTGAAGAAGCATCAACTTTGACAAAAGTTAAAATTCTCGTTGAAGATAAATTTTCAGATCATCCAGGACTTGTTGATAATTTTTGGCTTCCGGTTTCTAGAGAGGATTCACTAAAGTGGTTAAACCACTTTCTGGAGAATCATCTTAAAGATTTTGGGGCCTATGAGGATGCGATCACTCCGAGATCTCCGTTTCTCTATCATTCAATCCTTTCGCCTATGATGAATATGGGCCTATTAACCCCTGAAGAGATTATTAAAGCTGCTCAAAAAAAAGCTAGTGTTTCGGATATTCCGCTCGCTTCTCTGGAGGGATTCATCCGCCAAATTATGGGATGGCGAGAATTTGTTCGAGGAATTTATCAAAACTATTCTCATGTTGAAGAAGAGAAAAACTTTTTTAATCATGGACGTCGACTTACAGATCATTGGTATGCAGGAACCACTGGTCTTCCTCCTGTAGATGATGCAATTAATAAGGCCAATGATTATGGATATTGCCACCATATCGAAAGACTTATGGTTCTTTCTAATGTGATGCTGATGAGTGAGTTGCATCCACACGAAGTTCATCGTTGGTTCATGGAAATGTTTGTTGATAGCGCTGATTGGGTCATGGGTCCAAATGTGTATGGAATGGCCCAATTCTCTGATGGAGGCATTTTCGCTACAAAGCCATATATCTCTGGAAGTAATTACATCTTAAAGATGTCCGATTACAAAAAGGGGGACTGGTGTGACATTTGGGATGGTCTTTTCTGGCGCTTCATTGGCAAGCACAGAGAGTTCTTTGCGAAACAATATAGATTAAGTTTTATGGTTGTGACTCTTGATAAAATGGATAAAGCCAAAAAAGAGAGACTCCTCAGAGAAGCTGATGAGTTCATTCAGGATAAGACACGTGCAGGAAATTAATGTTGTTTGGTTTAAAAGAGACTTGCGCTTAAATGATCACTGGCCTCTTTATATTGCTCAAAAATCAAAAATCCCTGTTCTCTGTATCTACTGTTTTGAGCCAGAGTTAGAAAACTATTATGACTGGGATCAGCGCCACGCTCGATTTGTGAGGCAATCCCTTGATGAGATGTCTCGCTCCATTCCTATTTTCATCACGCGCGACAATGTCATTTCTGTCCTTCAAAAAATTGCTCAAAAATTCACTATTAAGCATCTTCTCTCTCACCAAGAGACTGGTGTTGAGCCGACCTATAAGCGTGACAAGGATGTTTCAAAATGGTGCAAGCAAAATAACATCAAATGGCGCCAAGGCCAATCAAACGGCGTCATTAGAGCACTAAAAGATCTTGATCAGTGGGAGAGGCTCTGGACAAAACAGATGAACCAGCTACCCATTCAAAACAATATAAAATTAATGCAATTTATCGCTAGAGATCAGTTCGCTGAATGGGAGCTTCCTCTAAGAGAGGACATTATGGATAACCCTGCTGAGTTTCAAACGGGTGGAGAGTCCCATGCCCTAAAAGCTCTGGAGGAGTTTTGCTCCGAGAAATATTTTCTTTATCTTTCAGGGATTTCGAGTCCCGCTCAAGGACGCTATACTTGCTCAAGACTTTCACCATTTATTTCCTGGGGTAACATATCTCTTCGGCAAGTTTATCTGCGTACTAAAAAGTTACAGTCCCAGCATCCCAAGAATAAATCTGTCCTTCAGTTTATGAACCGCCTCAAATGGCATTGTCATTTTATTCAGAAATTTGAAATGAACGAGTCACTAGAGTTTAAAAATAAAGACAAAAATTTTGATCACCTAAGAGTGAAAGTCGATAGAGAAAAACTCAAGGCGTGGAAGCAGGGGATGACAGGTTATCCACTCGTTGATGCTTGCATGAGGTGTGTGAAAAATACGGGGTATTTAAATTTTAGAATGCGCGCCATGGTGGTTTCTTTTCTCACCCATCATTTATGGCAGCCTTGGCAGGAGGGTGCTTCGTATCTTGCAAGGCAATTTCTTGATTATGAACCAGGCATTCATTTTCCTCAGTTTCAAATGCAGGCGGGAGTTACCGGCGGAAATACCATTCGTATCTATAATCCTGTTAAGCAGTCCGAAGAAAAAGATGCAGACGCCATATTTATTAGAGAGTGGGTTCCGGAACTTTCAGGTCTGCCCGAGCACTTAATTCACAGACCCTGGGAAATCACCGCGATGGAGCAGGGGATGTATTCCTTTATTCCTGGGGAATCCTACCCGCAACCTATTGTTTCTCTTGAGGAAAGTATGAGATCGGCCAGGGAGCAACTCTGGCAAACAAAAGAGAGATCAAGGCCACGTGGTAGTGTCTAATTTTTTGACGGCACTTTCTGTTTTTACATCCTCTTAACTTTTCCCGCCAAACAACAATTCATTTTGGGTAGAATCCGAACAGAAGAAAACCTTGAAAGGATTGTATGAAATTATTTTTTATTTTCATGATGCTTTTTTCACAGATTGCTCTGGCAGAATCTACTTGTGATATCAAGCTTGGATCTTCGGTCGGAGTTAGAGTTATCGAGTTTTCGACTGGAAACACTGTTCATTCAAAAATGGCGCTCAAAGAAATGTCTTTATTTAGCCTCAGAGAAGAGATGACTAATCTTCAAGACATGGGGATTTGTGACCAAAATATTCAACGTAAGCGTTGTACTTTAAAATTTGAAAAATCACCTGTCGGCAATAAAATAACGATGTTTCGCTCAACGGATCGATGGCTTAGTTGGGGCCTAGCAGGTAAGGATTCGGCTAAAAAGTTTGTTAAAATTCTTCAGCAAGCAGGTTACTGCGTATGAAAAGAACAAAATTAATCGCTTATCTTGTAAATTTTTATAGCATGTCTGCAGTTGCTGGTTATGAGTGCGTAATGCAGCTATCTAATCAAGAGAATTTGAATAAAGTTGTGGCCGAAAAAGTGATCACCCTAGAGAAAGGACAAATGAAAGGTGGCAAATTTGGCGCTCTTTTTAACTCTCTTGAAGTTAAAGGAATGATGAGCAGTATGAAAGGTCAGGAAGAGGCGAACTTTGCTATTTTTAGAAATAATAAAAATGGTCAGTCCATCGTAAGCGAGACAATTCAAATTCAAGGAACAAGTCATGGGACTAGCTGGTTTGATTCCTACAAGCTAGGAATTAACTGCTCTTTAAAGTCCTAGTCATTTAAAAGATCAGGCAAACGAGAGAGAATCCCCTCAAACTTTGTTGCCTTCTCTTTATTCCACATGAAGTCAGGTCTATCTTCAGATTCCCATTCTCCACCAACAATATTACCTGCGCGATCGAGCTCAATTCTATAAACATAATTTCGACTATTGAGTCTTTGCTCTGATGTTCCATGGACCACGTCCCAAGTGACCTGTTTCACTTCATCAACATAGAAGAATTCAGTCGCTATTCTCATTTCTCTCACTGCAGATTTCGCTGCACTTTTTGATGGCGAAAGATTGCTTGCAAGAATTTCTGATTCATAGGCGACGATTGGCTGATTCCAAACTTCCTTGAAGCGATCAACATCAGCAATAAAGCCTTCTTTTCTAAGCCCCAACATATTTGTCATTACAATATGGAAAGCCCCTGCATTTAGATCCTCATCACATCCTCTGGCCCCACCGAGCCATCCTCCAAAAAAGCAGCGCAGTCCCACTTGATGGGAATCTTCAGTCTCATGATGAAAGGCATAGTAGTAACTAAGAAGTGCTTTAATATCAGATGAGCCAAAAGGGATTTTTAGTCCATCTGCATTTGTTAAAATCTTTGGAGTGGGTTCATTATGATGAAGAGTTGCTGGGGCCCAGCCGTGACAAATGCCGGCCCAGTCTGGAGCTATCCGAGAAGCCGCGGTGGCGGCAAGCTCTTTAAGAGGGTAATCATACTTCCCAGTATAGAGGTCATATTTTTCTGTTGGGGATAATTGTGCAAGCTCATCAAGAGACATGTATTTAACTGCAACTTTAGACGGAGATTTGTATTTAAAGCCCTCTTGATCTTGAGTGTTCCAACGAACATTAATACCCCCATCTTTTGAAGGCCAGTAGTGACCAGACCAAGCGCGAGGACCAATCTGAACAGTTCCCTTAAGGGGAAGCTCACTCATCTTATGAGTAAAGCCTGAATCCATAATTTCTGGGGTAGAGAAGCCCTTCCAGACATCATTTATATCTTGAGCTGAAACAATTGAGCTTAAGCTAAGAAACAATACAAATACCATTAGTTTAGTCATCAAATTCCCCTAAAGAAAGTGGGTGAGTTTTATGACTTTCTTGGGCAATTTGTGAAGAGAAATTTCAAAACAATATCAAATTGTGTTCTAAAGCTCTGGAATTATTCAATCCCATGTTTTGTCGATAAGAGTACCACTTTTCATGAGTTGCTTGAAATCTGAGGGTTTTATGAATTTATAGTCTAGTTGATTAACACTTAAGACACCAGTAGTTAGTGGGATAAGATATCCATGGCCGGAACAATCCGACTCAAAACTTAACGGAAACGAATAATCGCTGGTACAAAAATGCGTGTCACCCAAAAGCGAAGTTTGCTGGGTAAAGTAGGGGCTTGAAGAACCTGATGGGAAGAAGTCAACTGACCCATTTCCAAAAAAATTCATATAACTAAAAGATTGTTTCCATTTTTCAGGATTGTTTGTGTCATCATATTCAAACCTGAAGCGAAGATGTCTGACATTTTTTCTAATACCATAATCCTCATTTTCATATCTGTATGAAAGACTTCTTCCTTCCACCTGTTTATCATTGCCAGCCTTTTGAATTTTTATAAGAGATAAATCTTCACTGGTTTTAGTGGCGCCAAAGGTTGATGAAGTCGCCTCTGAGTTCCAATTATAGCTTTCAAATCTTGCATGAGTAGAAGTGTTAGTGTTCCAGACAAGAATATTTTTATGACGATAATATTTACTTTTATCCATATCATAACCTGCGCCAACAGACTCTAGGCGTCCCGCCTTTTGAAAACAGTCAAAAAGAGCAACTTCTGATACAAGATTGTTTTCTTTCATTGTAATCTTTTTTTGAAAATAACCACTATTGGTGGATGAATCACACGCAGCCTGAGTTGCATTAGGGTTACCTCCAATGCACATTGAAGGGTGCCTCTTTAGCAAAGGGGTTGGTGTAGAAGGGGAGGATGGGATATTTTCCACAATGATAGTAATGGTTTTAAAGATCCCATCTTCCATTAATTGAACAGTTTTTGTCCCTGAGGCTGCGGCACAAGAATTAAAATTGTTAAAAACAGCACCCGGGCCATCTGGAGCGAAAAGACCACGAATTGATCCAATTTTTCCAAAGTTCTTTTCAGGGTCATCTTCATCGTTATTCTTTTCCCAAGCAAAGGTCCATTTGAAATCCTCTGATCCGAGAGATTCAATAATTTTTGTCACTATATCTTTTTGCTCCCAAGAAGAAGGGGGGAGCATGACATAATTTTTATTCACAGATAAGCTTCCAGGACTCGTCTCTACATATGTTAAGCTCGCTGTAGAAGCCCCGGTTTCGTCGGTGTAATATGTTTTATAAAAGGAATTGTAAGATGTTTTTAAGTCTGCTGAGGTTGAGCTTGAAAGCTGATAATCCAAATTAGATGAAGTCCCTGTGACATTAGACCAAATTAATCCTGCGGGGAGTGTAAAGCTGCTTGATTGAGATGGGAACTGATTGTAAATTAAGCTAAAAGGGATGACTCCGTTGATAGGTGAAGCGGCACCGGAGTAATCTCTCTGGCCGGCCAAGTAAACTTTTTTAGTCTCACCATTGAATAAGAAGTCATAATCTGTTTCTGGAGATCTACAAGCGTCATCTCTCATGGTAGAACAATTAGTAGCTGGGACTAGAGTTATCAGCGCAAACTTTTTATTATTTTGTGTAACAACGCTACAATCGCTTGCCGTATCGAAACCCGTGAAACTAAAACCTTGGCAGGCATTCTGATCATCTGTTGGAAATTCAAAAGTCACATTACTTGGTGCTGCCCCATTGGTGTATTTAATTTCCGAGAAATAGTCATAAAGTGATCCAGAGGCAAGCTGGCCACAATATCCCGATGAACATTTAACTTCAGGAAGAAGGGTATAGAAGGGTGACCAGCCTTTTTTTATCTTATTATCCACCAAAAAAAGACGATTTGAGACTTCAGTTGAATGATGGTCAAAAATAGTATCATTAAGTGTGACTAAATTATCAATTCTAATTCCTGGATTAGGTGAGGGATTTTTTAGACCATTAGGGAAATAGATTCTAGTCTCTTCATTCGTGCAGTCAGAATCATTATAATGAATAACCATTAGTGGTAAATTACTTACAGGAATTTGTTCATTGATTATAAAAACACCACTTGGGTCATTCACACAGAATGGTTGTGAATTAATTAATGGATTCATTGGGCCATTAAAAGGTCTGTTTACAGGGACAAGTTTTATCGATTTAGTGTTAGACCTCATGTCCTTTGGGTGGAGCGAATCAGCGCAATAAACGCTGTCTATAGTTGAAGAATTAGATAAATCAATTTTTTTCCCATTTGGGTAAGCAACTGAATGCTCATAGAATGAGCCGCAGGTTATAATTTTGAGAGGATGAATTCCCGGCATACTCGGTGGCGATGTAATGAAAGTTGACCCACTAAAGTCAGAAGTCAAGCAATTGGCCTCACTCACTTTAATAACGACATTTTCGTCTGATGTGCCGAGATTTACCGAGGCCTTCCCGCAACTTGGGGTTCCTTGAAAGGGTGCGATCTCAGAGCTTGGGGCAGATCCATCCCATCCCACAACACTGATTTCCCAACCTCCGTTGGGAAGTGAAACTTCAAGACTAGATCCACCAAAACTAGATCTCACAAAGTTTAATTTTGCCGTTGGGTTTCTGCCAGAAACTATAAGACCACCAGTATAACCACCTGGACCAAGAGTGAAAGCTGCAGAAATTTCTAATTTAACAGGACGATTTCCATTCGAGCACCCGACGAGGAGCAATGTTGATAAAATCAGAAAAAATAATTTTGTCATAACTTTCAAAATCAAACCCTTTGAGTGCTTGATGTTATTTTAGTCCTCAAAAAAATCAATCAAGCTCTCCTGATTCATTTTTCGGTAGAAAGTGAAAAGAAACTGAGAGGTAAATGCCTGATTAAACTTGTCGGAGCGAAAAGCTATCTTGTGCTAATCAATCTAGCTTTCTTTTCATATTTTTTATTTATCTATCCAAAAGTTGACTCACAAATTTGGCACTAGAACCACAAAAACACTTTCTTTTCAGAATCTTACTTGTTGAGAGGAGTTGTTGAGAGAAATGCTCCTAAGGAGGCGAGAGGAGTCCTAAGTATGGAAAATCTTGCTCATTAATGGAGAGTTTGGAGGCTTTTAGGAGAGGGTTATAATTATGGTGGGTGATTTTACTCACGTAAGGAAACTCTTATGAAATGTCTTGGTCTCATTTTAATGATGCTAATTAACTCTGCTATGGCCTTTGCTCAGGTCAAGAAGGTAGCCGTTGTAAAAATCTTAAGAGGTGAGGTTGACGTACTGACACTTGGAAAAACATCTAAGTTGAAAGTTCAGGATTGGGTCGAGGATGGAGCGGTAGTTAAAACTGGGGATAAGAGTTTTGTTAAGCTTGTCTTTCTTGATAAGTCTCAAATGAATGTAGGCCCTAATTCCGAAATGAAAATTGAAAAATTCAATGGACAAGACTCCGGTGTTATTGATTTGGTCAAAGGTAAAGTCCGCTCGCAAGTGTCTAAAGACTATCTGCAAATTAAAGACAGAGATAGTTCTAAACTATTCATTAAAACACCTAATGCTGTGATGGGAATTCGCGGAACAGATTTCATGATTTCAACAAATGGGAAAAATACATCGGCGATTCTTTTCGAGGGTGAGGTTGTATTTAATAAACTTGAAGCTCGAGGAGTAACAGACTCTAAACGACTGGAGGAGATGGTTGATCGTGGAGTCAGAATGTACCCTGGAGAGTTTTCAGTAGTTGAACAAGATCGTATCCAGCCAACAGTGCCTGCATTGCTGAATATAAATCAGCGCGAAGTTCTTGAAAAAAATGATACGTTTGATACTCGATCTCCTAGTAGTGCAGGATCAGAAGCTTCACAAAAATCTGTCATCCCAGAAGGGCTTAACGGTCAGATTGTAGGAAATAATTCAAGTGTGCTGAACCAAGAGTTGAGTCAAGTTGTTGGCCAAGATAACACCAAGCAATCAGTGGCTTCATCTTCTGTTCCAGAGGGATATGTTGCTGGAGATAAAGTAAAACCTGCGAACGGATCTTTTGTTCACGTAGAATCAGGAGTCATTATTCCTCCAGGGGGAGAGAGTGTTCTGGATAAAAATTCCAATACCTACATTGCAGGACCAGAGACAGGTAAAGTGGCAGCTGATGGTTCATTTGTTCCACCGAAGAATGTTGAAATCACAAATGATGGAAAAATAATGGTCGCCACATTTGGGACAAATGGTGATAAAAAGATTACAGAGATCCCAAAACCCATACCAATTATCTCTTATGCAAATAATATTGGTGCACCAATTAATCCAAACCCATTTAATGTTCCACCAAAAGATGCACCTTTAATAAATCCAAATGATCCCGCCTATAAAAATTCAACTGGCGGTGTGAATAGCGTGAACGATGCTGCTCAACAGATATATAATGGTGCAAAATTACGCAATATAATAATTGATCAATAATGAGTGTAGAAAAGTTATTTTGGAGATTAAGGGATAGAATGAAGTTCTTGTTGTGGCCTTTGATATTTGCCTTAAGTCTTGGAGTTTTCGCCCAAGATGCAAAGACCGAATTACCAGATTTGTCCACAAATCCAATTTACAAAGAAGCCGTCTCGTCTTACCAAGCTGGTAAATACCAAACGACAATTGATGAATTAAAGGCCGTTGAAATAAAAATTTCTTCAACTGCTGACAAAATGAATATGGGGTTTCTCTCCTATTGGAAGGGTGTGTGCTATAACCGAATTCAGGAGTATCCTCTGGCAATTGAAAGTTTTGAGAAAGCCCTAGGGGTTGATTACCGGCCTGAGGATATTCATTATGAATATGGGCAAGCACTCTTTGCGTCCGAAAAACTTTCTGAGGCACGTCTACAATTCAGAGAATCCTTAAAAAGAAAATTCAAGCGAGCAGTTTCCCTTTACTACATAGCCTATATCTCAAAGGAATTAGGTGAGAAAAAGAAGGCGGTAACTTTTTATCGTTCCATTGATAAACTGGACTCTTCTGAAGCCAAAGAAGTTCAGCAAGCGGCAGAGATGCAGATTGGGGATATTTATCTCGAGCAGGTTGAAAAGCATCCAGATTCTTTTCAGGCCGTGGAAAATTATGTTATCCCACAATATAAGAGAGCACTAAATCTTAATAAAGAGTCCCGCCTGGCCTTTGAAATCGCAAACAAAATTAGAGAACTTGAACAGAAATACGATCTTGTTCTTTTAAAACTTCGAAACGGAAGGCCTACACTCGTTCCGGCCTACTTTACCAGACTTGCCTTAGAGGTTGGTAGTGATTCAAACGTAACTTTCGCTCCTTCAGAACAGAAAGTGGCAGAGTCAAAGAAGCGCTCACTTTTTACGAAAACTGATTTTATAAGCAGGTATACTCTGTATCATGAAGATTTTATTTCATTCGCTCCAGAGTTAAGATTCAATTACACTCGCTATTTAAATCGTGAACCGGAAATTTATCGAAACGATAACTACCTTATTGCTCCTGCCTTTCGAACTGCCTATGAGCATAAAATGTGGAATCAACCTGCTGCAACTCTTTTTGATTATGATTATGCTGATGCTAAAAGGGATATTAATGAGAGAGAGAAATTAGAGTTTTCCTTTAGATCTCACACCCTCATGATTGGTGAGAAATTCAATTATTTCCCTTGGGGGGAATCAATTGTTCGATTAAGACACAGAGTCTTTGATAGTTTTACTGATGCTTCAGATTCTAAAACAACCAGCCTTGTGTTCGAACAGGTTAGAAATTTTTTAACAAGTACTCTTCTCATCTATTCAAGTTTTGATATCTCTCGTGTTAAGGAAGATATTTACGATACTAATTCTTTCACCGTACGTGGCGATTTGCTAATGGCCAGAATTCGTGATTGGTTCTCACCCAGTTTTGGACTTGGTATTACACGAACGAATCCATTCAATGACAGCGTTCGGGGAATTGAGTATATGATTAATCCGAGTGCGAGGTTAACAAAGGCGTTTGATAAGAATTGGCGGAGCAGTCTAAAGTTTGATTACCAAAGAAATAAATCTGATGACAAAGAAAATTTTGATTATGAAAAGTACATTTATAGTTTTGAGGTTGAGTACTTATTCTAAGAAATGGGCAGTTCAATTATAAAGTTAGACCCTTCATTGTCCTTACTTTCAACCCATATTCTCCCGTCATGTTTTGAAATAATATGCTTAACAATTGAAAGTCCTAGACCTGTGCCTCGAGAGGCTTCTCGAGATGAGTCAACTCTGTAGAAGCGTTCAAAAATTCGTTGAATATGCTCATTAGAAATCCCCGGCCCGTTATCTTGTACTGCGATGTAGGCCTTGTCGAAATTTTCAAAAGTAGATATTTTTATTGAAATATTCTCACCAGAGTATTTACAGGCATTATCCAGTAAGTTGGCAAGAACTTGTTCCATGAGACGAGCGTCTCCACGAATTGTCTTTAATTGAATGTCCCTAGATATTTCAATCGATTTTTTAGGGAAGTTCGTTTTTATATTTTCTGCAACCGTTTCAATTATTTCTTCTATCGCGAGGGGCTGAAATTTAATCATTTCTTTTGATTCGATGACAGATAAGTTTAGCAAGTCGTTAAAAAGTGAAATCATTCTCTCGGTGTTAGAGATTATTTTTTCCATGAAAAGATGCAGAGTAGGATCTATTTTGTCTTTTTGAGAATCCAAAAGTTGGGTATAGCCCTTAATGGAAGTTAATGGAGTTCGTATTTCATGAGAGACATTTGCCACAAAGTCTGCACGCATCTTCTCAGACATTTTAAATTCTGTGACATCATAAAAAACACCCAGAGCACCACTAATTTTACCATCAGAATTCTTCAAGGAGGTTATTGTCAGGTCAAAATAGCGATCTGCAGATTTAGAAGAGTTAAAACGGAGTCCTTTTAGGGAAAGAGTTTTGCCATCAATAAGCACAGAGCGAAAGGCCTGTAAAACCGTTTCATCAGTAAAAGTATGCCACAACCGAGGGGTAATCTCTTGATAATCCTTTTGAATCATGAAATTTCGCTTAAAATTACTATTATAGAAAAGTACTTTTTCATAGGAGTCGACAGCAATAATATCATCGTAGATCGACTCTAAAATTGCTGCAATTTTTTCGTTCTCAGTTTTTACATTATTGATCTGAAGTTTTAGCTGATTGTCGGCGTCAGTAAGGGCATGTTGAATTTTGGACCATTCATCTTTCTTATAAAAAAGGTCGAGATTCTTCCCGAAGGGGATGTCACTTCTAAACTGTTTAACTTTTCCTATTATATGGCCTAAGGGTTTTATTGAGTAATAAAGAAGAAGGAGAAAGGCGAAAAATGCAATAAAAAAGAAAATGAAAACACGCACAAAAACTAAATCATCAAAGCGTGACATCCTCTCTCGAAGACTATTTAGCGAAACGACTTTTTTTAAATTTAAACTGTTTGACGTCTTTATGATAAGGACAAGATTTTTATACTCCTCTGGTTTCACCAAATGTTCAGTAGGTGTTGTATTACAAAGCAGTTGTCCATCATTATTGTATAAAGAATATGTTTCATTTGCAGTTGTTAGGTAAGCACACCAATCTTTTGTATTTAAATTTGTCTTCAGTAGGGTGGATGAAGCCAGCGTCATACTTGCTTCGTTCTCGCTTTTTATTTGTAAGAGGATGCTTTCCCTGAAAGTTGACCTATAAAATAAAATTAAAATAAAAAAAACTGG
>CANHJD010000059.1 GCA_947461145.1 Bacteriovoracaceae bacterium | reverse complement strand
TGTCCATGGGCTTAATTATAACCCTGGAGGAAATATGATCTACGAAACGGCATTTGTCGTTCGCCCAGACGCATCCGAAGAAGCTGTTGCTTCAATTAAAACTTCCCTTACGGAAACTTTTAAAGAGTTCGGTGCAGAAGTTCTCGTTAGTGATTCATGGGGAGTAAAATCTTTTGCTCAACCTACTGAATCAGGTCTAAAAAAAGGTGCTTACCATTATTTCATGTACAAAGGTGCTGGTAACCTTAACGCAGAAATTGAGCGTAAGTTCCGTATTAACGAAAACCTAGTTCGTCATATGATCATCAAACTTGGAAATGATAAAGACCAAGCTTTGATCGTTAAGAACTACAAAAACCCTAATCACACTCAAGCAGCTCAAATTGAAGATGAGTTTGGTGGCGAAGACAAAGACAAGAAGATGCACTCTAAGCGTAAATCTTGTTGGTTCTCTGCTATGAAAACTTCTCCAGATTGGAAAGACCCGAAGTCTTATTCATGGCTAGTTAATGAGTTTGGAAAAATTTCTCCAGCTCGTATCTCTGGTCTGACTCCGACTTTTCAGCGTCGTGCAAACGAAGCTATTAAGCGCGGTCGTAACATGCTTCTTATCAGCTATCAGTCTAACGACATTGCTCGCTAAGGAGAATTAAGTCTGTGAACGCTGAGATTATGCAACCTCCTCAACTTTCTATCGGTAGATTACTCCTCTTAGGAGTATCGTCGGTTATTTTGTGCGTGAGTTTTGTTATGTCAGTGTTTGCTCCGTTTCCGCTGGCCCTTGCGTTCATTCTTTATGGTCGCAAGAAAGGGTTTTTAATTGGTGTTCTTGGATTGGTGCTAAGTTTTCTTTTCGCCACCATGATTCATCGAGATCTCACGTTGTTTGGTTTTTATATTGGCGTTTTTATTTTTGGTGCAGGGATTTCTGAGATTGTTTCTAGAGGTATTTCTCCTGTTAAAGGATTAGTAACTTTTGGAATTGGTTTTATCCTGCTTATTAGCGGTGGATTTTTATCCATGGTCAAATCTGAAAATGTAACCGTTGAGCAATTTATACTTAAACAAATAGAGATGAGTTCGGATAAATTGGCCGAGCAAAAAAAATTGATTGAACAGAGTAATCAGGAAAATGCTATCGAAGTCCTTCAGTTACTAGATCGTCCCGATCTTATTGCTAAGGAAATGCTGGAAGCGTTACCTGGATATTTTTTCATAGGTGTTTTTATCATGCTCTGGTTTAATATGTTTCTAGTTTTAAAAAGTCGCAGACTTTTATTTGCTGGGAATGATTATCCTTATTCGGAGAAAAATCTTTTGAATTTCAAAGTTCCATTTGGTTTTGTCATCCTACTTGTCGTGGGGTTGATCTTGGCAATTTGGGGAAATGAAATTGGCATGCAGTATTCAGAGGTTTTGGGTTACACAATCATTAAGTGCCTGGGAATATTTTATTTCTTTCAGGGGTTTGGTGTCTTTAGTGATCTATTGAATTTTCTGGGAATTGGAGGGCTGTTTCGTGCTCTTATAGTGATGATAGTAATTTTTATTGCTAACTATTTGATTGCAGCAGCTGGCTTATTTGATAACTGGTTTGATTTTAGAAAGTATTTCGTAAAACCAAAAAATGAAGATTAAGATTCAAGGAGTTTAATATGAAAGTTATCCTAATTGAAAAGGTTAAGACGCTAGGAACAATCGGTGAGATCGTTAACGTATCTGCTGGTTTTGCTCGTAATTACCTTTATCCAAACAAGCTTGCTATTCTTGCTGATGAAAAGAACTCTAACGTTCTTAAAGACAAGCAAAAAGCACTAGCTAAGAAAATCTCTGCAGAGAAAGACACTGCTCTAGCTCTAAAGAAAAAACTAGAAGGTATCACTGTAGAACTTATTAAGAAAGTTGGAGCTAACGGCCGTCTTTTCGGTGCTGTTACTTCTACTGAAATTGCTAAAGAGCTTGAAAAAGCTGGCGTTTCAATTGAGCGTCGTCTTCTTTCTTTCGACGGTTCAATTAAGTCACTTGGTACTTACGAAGTTAAAGCAAAACTTTTCAATGATGTTGTTGCTACATTCAATCTTAAAGTTGCTATCGATGCTGCTATGGCCGAAGAACTTAAGAAGCAACAAGCTGAAGCTCAGAAAAGAAATGCTGATAAAAAAGCAAAAGCAGAAGCTGCTAAAGCTGCTGCTGCCGCTGAAGCAGAAGCTGCTGCAAACGCAGAGTAATTTTGTACTCACACCTGGGAGGGTTAGTCCTTCCCAGGTTTTTCATTGTTAGCAACGACATTTCAGAGAGACACACCCATGGCCCAGGAAAATCGTAATGAATTACCCCATGATGTAGCAGCCGAAAAGGCATTGCTTGGTTGTCTTCTCATCGATCATCAAAGTTTTGATGAAATTTCGGATGTCGGTCTCACTAAAGACGATTTTTATCATCCACAGTATGCCATTATTTTTGAAGCATTACGTGATCTTCACCTCGAGGCTCAGCCTATCGATATCATCACTGTTGCTTCAAAACTCAATGATCATGGGAAACTTGAGAAAGTTGGTGGTCAATCAGCACTCGTAGCGATTTGTGATGATATTGGCTCCTCTGCCAACGTTGAGCACTATGCAAAACTCATTAAGCAAAAAGGTGTCTTAAGAGAAGTTGTTCGGACTGCAACTCGGGTCATGCAAACAGGAACAAATTTTTCTGGAGATGTAGAGGCTTTTCTGGCCGATGTGGAAGCAAGCTTCTTCAAGCTCACCGCTCAGTCAAAAAATAATAAGATGATTTCTCTCAAAGAAGCTCTTTACGAAAATCTTAAAGAGCTCGAGCGCCCTGCAAGAGGCAAAGGGGAGATTACAGGAGTTTCTACCGGCTTTAATGCCCTAGATGTTAGACTCCTTGGTTTGCAGCCCGGTCAGCTTGTCATCATGGCCGCACGTCCAGGTATGGGAAAGACTGCACTTGCCCTCAATTGGGCCGTGGCAGCTGCTAAGCAGACGAATCAAGCCGTAGCAGTATTCTCTTACGAGATGATGTACGCAGAGCTTTCAATGCGTCTACTTGCCTCAGAGTCCTGTGTTGATTCTAGAAAGTTAAAAACAAAAGATTTTAATGAAATGGATCTTAGATCCATTTCTGGTGCCATCCAGAAACTCTCAAATCTAAAGTTATTTATTAATGATAATGGTGCCACGAACTTGATTGATATTCGCTCTTATTGTCGCAAACTCAAGGCGGAGCAGGGGCTTGCCATGATCGTCATCGACTACCTTCAGTTGATGCCTATGCATGTGAAAAAGCAAAACCGTGAGCAGGAGATTGCAGAACTTTCTCGTGGTCTTAAAATGATGGCCAGTGAACTAGGGATTCCTGTTGTTGCTCTCTCTCAGTTGAATCGATCTGCTGCTGCGAGAACTGATCGTCGTCCACAACTTCAAGATCTTCGAGAGTCTGGTTCACTCGAGCAGGATGCGAACATTGTTGTCCTTATCCATCGTGAAGATTATTACGATCCTAATACGCCGAAAAAAGGTGTTGCTGAAGTTATCATCGCTAAGAACCGTAACGGCGAGCCTGGTACAGTTGAGCTTTCATGGATTGGGTCGCAAACCAAGTTTGCTGAACTTGAGAACTATAGAGCAGAGTCTTAGTTGTGATTTTTTCCCGATTTAAATGGGATCATCAGACTGTTCTAGAGCTTGATCGTCCCTCTACTGCCTATATCTACTACCGATTGCATCGCTTAGATCTTTTTACTGGATTTGTAGAAAATTTCAGCATTGAAGAGTTCAAAAAAAAGTTAGATTCGATTTCCCTGCAGGAGAGAGTGAAACGTCCTGTGGTTTACCATTTCTATTACGAGTATGGGCTCATTGATCAGGGTCTAATAGATCTTGTCCCAAAAGAAAATCCCCTTGTGATTGAGATTGAATACCAGAGATCTAGAAAAAAATCGCCTCAGTCTCCTAGGATAAAAAAACTTAATCTCCAGACTTTGGAGCGCCCGACCTGGTCAGAATATAAAGTCGCTTTCCAAAAAATTCAGGATGAGCTACTTGCTGGTAACTGTTATCAGGTTAATCTCACTTTCCCATTTGATTTCATGACTGAGGAAATGCTCGATCCAAGAGATATTGCGGATTATTTTTTCTTCCAAAAGAACCTTGGGGCCTATGCTCATGCCACTTTCCTAGGGGAGGAGATGATCCTGAGTAATTCCCCCGAATGCCTGTTTCATTATAAAGATGATCAGGTCTTCACGATGCCTATCAAGGGAACGATGAAGCGTTCTGGAAAAAACTGGAAAGAAGTTTGGAAGAAAATGCTCAACAGCCCCAAGGAAGAAGGGGAGCTTTTAATGATTACAGATTTACTTAAAAATGATCTCAATCGTCTTGATAGTCCTACCGCCAGAGTTTTAAAGCTTAGAGCTCCGCTCCTTGTCCCAGGTTTGCTTCATCAGTACTCACTCATCGCTGTAAGGCTCAAAAATGAGATTTCGTTAGATACCACGATGAACGCTCTCTTTCCTGGTGGAAGCATCACTGGGGCCCCAAAAAAGCGTGTCATGGAGATCATTAAAGCTGTTGAGTGCTTTGAGCGAGGGATATACTGCGGCTCAACTCTTCTGTGTATAGGGGATAAAAAAATAGCGAGTATAAATATCCGCACGGCTTCAATTCAAATAGAAAATAGGGTTTGGAGATATGGTGCGGGTGGGGGAGTTACATTACTCTCGCGACCAGTTGATGAGTTTAAAGAAATGGAAGCAAAGGTCGAAAGTTTTCTGAAGTTACTTAAAGTTTCTGGTCATTAATAAAATCTAACACCGCTTCTTTCGGCCTATTCTAAAGATCGATAGTGAATAATTTAAATGGCTTATGTTTATTTTCATAATCTTCCTCTAACATAAACTTACATCTTGTCTTGGTATGATTGACTTTCTTTTTAGCCCATCGATATGCTTTGTCCAACTTGCTACTCTAAGGATTTGAGTGGCCAATTATTCAAGGAGTTAAGAATGATGGCACAGAATCTGAATCTAAATGATTCGGAAAACACAAATGGAAAAATTAGTCTTGAGGCTTTGGCCAAGATGACAGGATTTTCTATTGAAATGATCAAAGAGGAAATTTTTAAAGGTCAAAATGACCAAGAAGTTTCTTTGGAGGATCTAAGAACTGCTATGCTTTCTTATATTGATTCGACCATGCTACTTGTTGGGGATGATAAGTAATTTTCCACCCCTCCAAATACAAAACCCAGGCCGTGTACCTGGGTTTTTTTTTGCCTTTTATTTGAATTTAAGGCGATCTTTTTTGTCTGGTATTGCTCTCTTTCCTGCTTTTAATAATTTCAAGACCATCCCTTAAGTTCCTTTTCTAGATTCCGATACTTAGATCATAAAGAATCTTTAATTTGCTGAAGGTGCTTATGGATATTTCAACGGTATCAGGATTAGTGTTAGCAACGCTTGCGATCATTGGATCTATTCTTTATGGATCGCCACTATCAATCTTTATTGATCCACCCTCTGTAGTTGTTGTTATCGGTGGAGTTATTGCAACAACGCTTATTAAGTGGCCAATGGAGAATGTGAAAGCTCTTGCTGCTTATTATATGAAGTCTGTTTTTTCGACACCTGTAGATCCCAAGTCAATGATTGAAGAAATTCAAAAGCTTGCTGAAACGGCCCGGAGAGAGTCCGTTTTTGCTCTGGAAAAAGTCCCTGTTGCAGATAAGTTTTTAAAAAAAGCAGTAACCCTTGCTGCGGATAACAGACCTCCTGAAGTTATTACATCAATTTTGACTTTAGAAATAGCTGCGATGGAAGATCGTCACTCAAAAGGAGTGGATGTTCTGGAGGGGATGGGGGCGGATGGTCCGGCCTTCGGAATGATCGGTACGCTGATTGGTCTCGTGCAAATGTTGCAGAACATGTCTGACCCAGCCTCGATTGGTCCAGCAATGGCCGTTGCCCTTCTAACTACTTTTTATGGTTCAGTTATTGCAAACGTTTTTACAATTCCGGTTGCTGCTAAATTAAAACAGCGCTCCAAGCAAGAATCAACAAAGATGAATATTATCGTGGCAGGTGTTTTAGGAATCGTCGCCGGAGAAAACCCACGGGTTCTTCGAGAAAAGCTAGATTCATTTTTGCCTCCTAAAGATCGTCTAGTGGAAGAGAAGAAGGAGTAGACCTATGGCAGAAGCTCCAAAGTGTCCTCCCTGCAAGCCTGGTGCCCCAGGCTGGCTGGCGACCTTCTCAGATTTATGTACACTTCTTCTAACTTTCTTTATTTTGCTTCTCTCATTTGCAAAAACGGAGACAGCAAAATATGAGGCCGCTATTGGTTCTCTTAGGAATGCATTTGGAGGGAATGTACTCAAGGCTGGAGATGTTTTGAGGCCCGGTAAATCTCCTAATGATGCTCCAACGATGATTGATTCTGAATCTCCTGCAAAACCATTTCCAATTGAATTTCTTACCTCAGAAGGTCTTCTTGATAAATTAGAAGTGAATCGTGAATCTGATGCTCAGTTAGGGCAGTTAAAAAAGATGCTGGCCGAAAATGAACTTGGTGATGCAGCAAATGTTTATGAAATGCCAGAGAGCATCTCTGTTCGGATGAAAGATAAAATTTATTTTAGACCTGGCTCTACTGGTATCGATGACATCAATATTCAAGTTTTTGAGAGACTTGTAAAGATGTTGCGTGAGAATGCTTGGCATATCATGGTTGAGGGGCACGCTTCAGCTGGAGAGGTTTCATCAAAAGATAAGTCTATCGATGCTTATACTCTTTCATCTCAAAGGGCTTTGGCCGTCTCAAAATCCCTTATTCAGAGAGGAGTCTCTGCAGATAGAATTACAACTGTTTTTTATGGTGATTCTAGACCTCAAAGCAAAATAGGTTCCAATATTTCTGACAGGCGAGTTGAGTTCTTGCTCAAGAAAATAGATCTCCGCACTGAGGGAAGAAAAGTTGAAGCTCAGTAACTTTTATGGATCAAATTGAATTTCAATGGTTGCATGATGAAGGGTCTCGAAAAGAGGCCCTTCAAAATTTATTGGCCTGCTCTGGGCAGTTGCTTAAAAAGTTTTACTCTTCCTCAGAACTTCAAAAAAATATTAGAGCAAAAGATATTTCAAAGCTTCCTCTGGATTTAGTTAATCATCTTAAAATTAATCCTGTTTATGTGGGGCCAGAGGTAAAGATTCTATATGAAACTTCTGATTATCTTGCCGTTCATAAACCTAGCGAGATTCATGTCCACCCCTTAAAGTATTCTGACACCAATACAGTTCTTAATTTCCTTGCTCATGAAGGAAAATTTGAAGCCCTAAAAATCAATTTGGAAAATTATGATCGTGGTCTTATCTATCGATTAGATTTTGAAACATCAGGCATACTAATTCTCGCTAAAACAGCTTCGTTTCACTCTCAAATGCGACACAATTTCGAGTCAGAAATGAAGAGAAAATTCTACCTTACAGTTGTAGAGGGGGATTTTAATCAAGAAGGGAATTGGACCCACTATTTCAAAGCTTCAATGGCCAAGGGGTCTAAGCAGAAGGTTCTGGATGAGGAAGTGAATGAATGCCAACGAGGCAATCTCTCCGTAAAAAAAATAGTATCAGTGAATAATAAATCGCTGCTATTAGTTGAGCTTAAAACAGGATTAAGGCATCAAATTCGAGCTCAATTGGCCCATTTAGGTTTTCCAATTCTTGGTGATGTGCTTTATGGTGGGACCAAATCAGAAAGATTATTTCTCCACGCCTGGAGATACGAGTGGAGCGAAATTGTTGAGGACAATGGCCCTGAGTTATTTAGCCTTTTCTTTGACCTGAACAGTGCTTTTAAGATGTGTCATGATATGCTCGGGATTTTCAAGAGTCGCTAACTTCACAATAAATTTACCCTCTGTCACAGCGTCAATTGTTAGTTTTGGATGAACTATATGAAACCTGACAAAAAATACTTTTTCTAGAATATCTAGTGTCGAGGTTCGAGCAACAAACGCCATATGGTTTGCTAGCTGACGATACATAAGTGCTCTAAGATTGCTGGCCTTCTTCGGTATCGCTATTTCATTAATTTCAACAGCTAGGTTATTGCCTTCACAAAAAACATTCCAATTCTCTGGAACCTTCTTTTGAAGACGAACCAAGACCCCCTTGCAAGAGGTTGAAATGAGCTTTTCATTGGCAAAAATACCCCATTTCTCCTTCATGGCCACTTGATAGAGGAAGAGGGAGAACATAATAATTCCCATGACGAGAACGGGCTTTTTCATTAAGGAATTCCAGAACATATAACTATTATGGGGTGAAATGTTAAATTTTGCACTAAAGACTTCAGGGATAAAGACCGATAAGTTTGGTCAAGAAAAGAGGTTTTAATGAAAGGTAATAGGCCTAAAGTATCCCCTGAAGCAGTAAAAAAACTGGCCGTTATAGGTGAGAAGCAGGGAACAATCAGTTTAAAAGATTTAGCTTTAGATATGGGTCTAAGTTGTGAGGATACACTTATCTTTCTGAGAGAAGCCTTTCCTGAAGGTTCTGGAGTCGAAGTTTATTCTCAGATGAATGAATGCATGGTGGATATAAATGCAAATGCAATAAGCTATGAGCTGACTCTCACACCACCTGAATGGATTGGATTGAGCCAAATCCTTGGTCAGGTTCCAGTTTCTGAACTTTTAAAAAATCCAGCATTAAATTCACTAAAACAAAAAATGGTAGGAAATGCTCCAGTAAAGGCGGTTATGGAATTGTTAAATCAGCTCGAGGCCTGGGATTCACTCTTAAGTGATCCTCAACAGTCATTTGTTCCCCAGATAGAAGAAGCAGCTGCAAAAAATTCTGTGATAGGGATAGTTACAGCAGGTGAAAAAAGCTATCAAGTTTTTCCATACAAAGTGATTCATTTAGAAGGGACGCTTTCTATGATTGCCGAAGATTCAAGTGATCATTGTTTACTGGTTGTTCCAGTCAGTGAATTGCGTGGATTGACTTTTGTTGAATCAACTTCTGTCCCACGAGTTTCTAATTACGAAATAGAGGAATTTATTGTCGCTATCAGATCAATGGGAGAAAAGGAAACTCGCCTCATTCTCAAAATATATGATCCCCAGACTGCCAATCTCTTTCCCAATCACCATTTTCTGGGAAAACCTTGCATGGTGACTAATCCAAATGGTGATCTTATTTGGGCTGCCTATGTTGAGCCATGCGAAGATCTATTTGAATGGTTAATTTCACTAAAAAATAATGTTGAAATTCTTGATCCTAGTGATTTTAAGGATCAATACCTAACGTATTGTGAAGAAAAATTAAGAAAAGTTTCGTAGAATAGGGGGCATGAATACCCCCTCAAAATCAAAACCATATTTCCTTTTATCATTTTTGCCTGCATTGGCCTATTGGCTGCTAGAGTCATACACAACTCTAGAGATTGCACTCATTGGCGGAATCCTAATTGGAATTATTGAAATGATACTGGAGAAAAAGTTTACGGGTCATGTCCATTCACTTTCAAAAGTTAATATAGGGTTAATTGTTTTTCTGGGGATCGTTTCTCTTATTGCAAAAGAGGGAGTCTGGTTTAGGTTGCAGCCTACTTTAACAGGAATTGGACTTTGTGCTTTTTTAAGCTATAAAAAATTTAAAGGCCATTCTGTCCTCTTGGATATGATAAAAGACATGGGACAAGTTCCACCACTTCCAGAATTCGTTTATAAAGTTATGGAATGGCATCTCACTCTTTTCTTGCTCGCTTTTGCCTTCTTCATGGCAAAAGTAGCTATTTATGATTCAACATCTGTTTGGCTTTTTTGGAAAACGGCAGGGTTTTATATGGCCTTTGGTGGTTTCATGATTGTTGAAATGTTTTATTTGAGACTCATTCTCAGGAGAGGAAAATCATGAAGATCTGCATTTTCTGTGGGGCCAATTCAAGTCTTGATCCTGATGTTGAACTTACGGCAAAAACTCTTATGGGTGATTTTCATAAAAGTCGGATTGAACTTGTTTATGGCGGTGCCGCGATTGGAATCATGGGAGCTTTGGCAGATGAGTTAATCTCTCTGGGCGGTAAAGTTACAGGAGTCATTCCCCAGCACCTTAGAACCAAGGAAGTTGCCCACGAAGGCTTGAGTGAGCTTCATGTTGTAAAAGATATGCATGAAAGAAAGCAGCTCATGTATAAATTGTCGGACGCTTTTCTTATTCTTCCTGGTGGAATGGGAACTCTTGATGAGCTTTTTGAGATTGTCACTTGGAGACAACTAGGCCTACATGGTAAGCCTATCGCAATATTAAATATCAACGGATACTTTGATCATCTTCTCAAATTTTTGGATCACTCGGTTGAGCAAGGACTTGTTAAGGCTTCTGATAGAAAACTTATTTTTGCTTCTTCAGAATGGAAAGAGATAGAAGTATATTTCTCTGGAGTATGGAATGGATAGGATTTCCCTTCAGCTTTACGATTTGACTAATGAAACAGATGCCTCTGAGATTGAGGCTATTTTAAAGGAATATTATCCAAATTCCCCATGGCCTGTGACAAAGGAAAAAATTAAAAAGGGTGGAGTTGTTTACTACCGCGCCTATTATCAAGGGGAGCAAATAGGAATTACTGGTTACGCTCAAAAAACTCCCACACTTGCAGAAACAGTTAAGACAACTATTTTTAATCCGTTTAGAGGGCGCAGACTCGGAGGGCTTCTTTCTCAAGCGATTGAGGATGAGTGCAAAAGTCTTGGCATCAAAAAAGTCATGAGTACGGTTTATTACTTCAATCACCAGATGGTGAAGATAAAACTAAAGCAGGGCTATACTATTGAGGGCTATCACCCGGATCATGAGGCCCCTGGCTTTCATGAGTATAGTTTAGGAAAGGTTCTCTAGTGGGATTATTTGATTTATTTTCTAAAAAACCGAGAGCTCTATTTCTAGAATTCTCGCCCTTTGGATCAATTTGGCAAGTGATCAGTTGGAACTTTGATTTGAAAAGTCTTGGAGAAAGGGCCTGGACGGTAGAAATTCATAAAAATGGAATCCAGTCCATACACTGGTCCAGAAAAAAAGATGAAGAAATCTCATTTTTAAATTCACAGAAAATTGTTTGTCGAAAAAAACTCTCTGCAGACAAAAATGAACTTAAAGAGCTAATGAATCTCTCTATACATGGAACTTTGAAAACTGCTTTAGAGTCCCATCATGAGTTTTTATTGGCCCCTGTTAGTGGTGCCACCACGGCCGATTTTCAAAATGAGGCACGAGCACTCCAGTGGATTCAGGCCAGTTTCGGCACTCTACAGCGCGCACTAGATCAATTTAAGGACCGAACCGACCTTATCCTCACTGCAGCTTTTTTCTCAGGTTTAGAACCAGAGACTGGGCGAAAGGTATTGAGAGTTTTGGCCTTTAATCTTGATATTTTTTGCTACTTTTTAGACGATAACTCCCTTCAGATCGCAGTGTTTGATGATAAGAACCTTGGGTGCGGTGGAGCAAAAACACCTACATTTCAACAAATTATCAAAGTTACAAAACCTCAAATCTATGATGAAATAGTAAAGCTCGTAAACAGAATTGCCCTGGTGGGAGAAGTCGATTGATAAGTTTTTTCGGTCTAGTCATTATTTACTTTGCCTTTTCCTGGGGTCTCCCATGGCAAAAGATTCCATCGACTATTTCATTCTCCTACGTTTTTGATTTATTGTTTGCTCTTGGCGTGTCCTTCTTCTTTAGACTTCCTTGGAAATTTAAATGGAATCTCAATTTGCAGACACTCAAGGCAGTTGGGGAAGTACTGGCCCTGGCCGTTTGTTCAATTGCGGCCATCTTTTTTATGGAAATTGATAATCCCTTGAGAGGGGTGGAGTATTTAGAGTGGCATTTATTGCTTCTCGCCCCAATTTTAGAGGAGCTCGTTTTTAGACAAACATTTCAGCGAATTCTTATCTCAAATATGGGTGGCAAGCGAGTAACCTCGATGCTTGTTGCTGCCATCTTTGCATTTTCTCATCTTGTTGGGTTAACTGTTCTTCCAGTGAACTACGTTCCCTTTATCGGCTTTCAGGTTTTTTATACTTTCGTTCTTGGAGTGATTTGCGGGCAGGCCCTTCTTCGGTTCCACTCGGTCTTTGCACCTATTTTCATGCATTTCATCTTTAATTTAGCTTTCTATGTCGCTATGCAGTTGGATTTTATTTAACTCGTCTTCAGCTTTACTTTAAGCCGCCTCATTGCTATATTGCGCCATAAATTTAAGCACCCTTAGTCTTAGGCTTAATAACTAATCTTTTAAGGGATTTTATGGAAAACACTAGCACCAATATCGTTAAGGTGGGAGAACTCGAATTTCCTCCACGCAAAGTCTGGCTCAAAACTTACGGCTGTCAAATGAACTACCATGACACCGAAAGAATTCTCTCACATCTTTCAGGAATGAACTTTACTCGTACTGAAGAGCAGTCTGATGCAGATCTTGTTATCTTCAATACCTGTGCCGTCAGAGATTTAGCGAATCAAAAATTTTACTCTCATCTTGGAGAGACCAAAAAGTTAAAAACCAATCCAGATGTAGATCCAGAAACGGGTCTAAAGAAGAATGTTATTGTCGCTGCTGGCGGTTGTATTGCTCAGACTGAGGGTAAGGATCTAATTTCAAAATATAAGCAGCTCGATTTTGCTTTCGGCACAGATGTTGTGGATAACATTGGCGAGATGGTTTATCGGGCCTACGCTGGTGATCGAAAATTCTCTGTGACGTCTTGGGATAAGTCTGAAAATTATTCTATCGAAACAAAAGTGACAACAGGCTCTCCGATGGCCTACGTGAATATCATTAAGGGTTGTGATAAATTTTGCTCTTATTGTATTGTTCCTTTCACTCGTGGAAGAGAAAAGTCACGTCGATTGGCAGAAGTTGTGACAGATGTAAAAAGACTTGTTGAATATTCTGGTGTGCAAGAGGTTATGCTCCTGGGCCAAAATGTAAATTCTTTTGGGAAAGACAATAATGAGTCTCTTGGTGAGCTCATTATGGAACTAGACAAGATCGAGGGATTGAAGCGCTTACGCTATACAACCTCTCATCCCTATGATGTGACAGATGATCTTGTTGAGGCCCATCATAAGGCAAAAAAACTGGCCAACCATCTTCACCTTCCTGTTCAGTCTGGATCTAATACAGTTCTTCAAAGAATGCTTCGTGAGTATACAATAGAGCACTATCTGACGCTCATTCAGAAAATGCGTGCTGCTAATCCGGAAATGATTATCTCAACCGATATTATCGCCGGCTTTCCTAATGAAACTGAAGAGGAGCATCAGGCCACGATGAAGCTTCTAGATGATGCTCAATTCGATTTTATCTACGCCTATACATTTTCTCCTCGTAAAGGAACTAAGGCAGCTCGTATGAGTGATGTCTTAACTGACGATATTCGTGGTCGCCGCTTGCGTGAAATTCAAGAGAAGCAACTCAAAATTCAGGCCGATATCAGAAGTCGAATGATAGGCAAGACTTATCGAGTTTTGGTGGAAGAAAAAGGACTTAATAAAGGCATCTTAAAATGGACTGGCCGCACTTCTTGTTACCGCTTAGTTCACTTTGAACCTGAAACTCCTGAAAAAGATTACCAATGGCACTGGGTTGATGTCGAAATAACATCAGCAACGGCACTTTCAACTCAGGGAAAAATTATTCAAGATCTTGGTAAAAATCCTAAGTGAAGCTCGTTCTTTTTATCCTGGGGTGGTTAAGTTTTGTATTGGGAGTTATCGGAGCTTTTCTTCCGATAATCCCAACAACTCCTTTTTTAATATTGGCGGCTTTTCTTTTTTCTAAATCCTCTCCACGTTTTCATAAATGGATTTTAAATCTCCCCATGGCCGGAGCGGCCATTCAGGATTGGCAGGAACATCGAGTGATAAGACCACGTGCCAAGATTCTTTGTGGAAGTATGATACTTCTTTCATTATTTCTTATATGGAATCATCCGCGGATTTTACTTGTGATTAAAATTCTTGTGACAGTTATTTTGGGCACTGTAGGAAGCTTTGTAGTCACCAGAAAAAACTATCGGCCTTAAGGTCATTGAAATGACCTAGACCATTTTGCTTGGTCTATTTAGAACTTCAGACTCTGCTTCTCTTGGTATAAACTATATTCTATGAAATTCTCCTGGATCTTTTTTCTTACTTTCTTCATAAGTGTCGGCTGTGCGAAGCTTGGCTATCTAACTGAACAGGGTATAGGCCAGATGAAGCTTCAGTGGAGAGGGGAGAGAAATGAAGAGGTCCTTAACAATCCCAAGATTTCTTCTGAAGTAAAAAGAAAAATACTTCTCGTCGAAGAGTATAAAAAATTTTTCTATTATTATTTTGGTCAAAAAGCTTCGACGATCTATACCAAGACCACAATGCTTGAAAGTAAGGCCGTGACTTATCTTGTGATCGCAAGTCCTCACACTGAAATGAAAGCCTATGAATTTGAGTTTCCTTTTATGGGAAGCTTCCCTTATTTAGGATTTTTTAACTTAGAATCCGCTAAGAGTTTCGCGAAGGACCTCCGGGAAGAGCAGGATTTAGTGACGTGGATCCGCCCTGTTTATGCCTATTCGACACTTGGCTATTTGGAAGATCGCATTTTGTCTTCTTTCTTTGAATATGATGACGTTGAGTTAGCGGAATTAGTTTTTCATGAATTATTTCATACCGTTTTCTTTATTAAAGACGATGTCGAGCTTAATGAAAATTTGGCGAACCTTTATGGCGAAGAAATGCTCAAAGAATATTTTAAGGATAGAGGAGAGTTGAAGGACTATCTTGCAACTCAAGAAAAGAAAAATCTTTTGGACAAGAGGGCCGTGGAGCTCATTGGTATTCTTCAGGCAGAATTTGGCAAGTTAGGTGGGTTTATTACGGCCAAGAAGGCCGATGATCTTACATCACGCTTTGTGAATGAGGTCTTTCGCCCTGATTTAGAAGAGATGTGTAAAAAAATCCAACTAGTCGAATCTGAGTGTGAATTTAAAGATGAATGGAACCAGGCTACTTTTGCGGCTTTTTTGACTTATGAGGAAGAGCAAGACTTTTTAAATGACCTTATGAAAACTAAAGCAATGAATCTCAAAGATTTTCTTTCTTGGCTAAAAAAAGAATATAAGAATTTCACTCCTGATAAAAAAGTGACAAGCTTTACTGAACACTTGAAAACAAAGGTTGCAAATGCGCCAGTTGCTGTTGATTGACCCAATCGAGAAGCTCAATATAAAAAAAGACTCCTCCCTTATGCTTGCACTTGCCATGCAGAGAAAGGGTATAGAGACGTATGTCTTTTTTGAGAAAGATTTTGCGATTCATAATCAGGGAGTTCAAAAGCTAACAGTTCATTCTTTCAAGGGCGCAATAAAAGAAGATGGAATTTATCTTGAGTCTTTTGAGACAACCGGTGGAAAAGTTATTGAATTAAATTCTCAAGATCTCATTCACATGAGACTTGACCCACCTTTTGATAGTCGCTACTTGCGTATTCTTTGGATGCTTGATGATTTGTGTGAGCAAGGAATTAAAGTCATGAATCATCCCCGAGGAATTATGCTTTTTAATGAAAAGCTTTATGCTTATCGCTCCAAGGGAGCCGTTGCGAGTTTTGTTGGCTCAAATGTTAAACTTGCCGCTCAGTTTGTTCAGCATCTTCAACCAAAACCTTCTGCACTCATTTTGAAGCCAATGGATCTTTATAGTGGGATTGGGGTAGAGAAGTGGCCCGTCACTGGATGGGAAGAGCGGTTTGAAGAAAAAGTAAATGAGCTCAATGGTCCTGTTATCGTTCAACCTTTTATTGAGGCCGTCGCCCAAGGAGAGATCCGCTCTCTCTATTTTAAGGGTGAGGAGATAGGAACGAT
>CANHJD010000058.1 GCA_947461145.1 Bacteriovoracaceae bacterium | reverse complement strand
TGCAGCACTTTCCACAGCCCTCAAGGCAGTTAAGCCCAGAGTCTTTTTGATAAGTCGAGAAGCTTAACCACATTTCATCATAAATATTTTGCAGATTTTGGGAAAACTCTCTTATATTCATTAGTAATGTCTCATTTTTATTTTGCACTTACGAATCCGGAAGTAGAACAATTGCTCAAAAAAGAGCTCTCTGTTTCTCATCCAAATTTTAAGTTGAGTTATTCTAGACCAGGTTTTCTCACTTTTAAAGCTGAGTCGGCCAGTGCTTTCTCTCCGTGGATGGCGAGAATTTCTGGGCATTGTTTTGGAAAAAAAACAATTGTAGAACTAGAGGCCTTACCCAAGGCGTGGTTGTGGAAGCGAGATGACTCTTTTACTCCTCCAGAATCGTTATCAAGGTTGAGTGATAATTCCCTGTTTAAAATTGGTGAAAAAGTCACACTTATCATGATGGTCGGAGAAAATGAGTACTGGTTGGGTGAGTACATATTAAAAAAGACCCATTTTCAAACTCCCGGTGAAGTAAGCTCTATAGAGAAAAAAGAAGTACCTTCAAGGGCCTACTATAAAATTGCTGAGGCCTATGAAGCCTTTGATCTGCCGATGGATTTTGAGGAAAAAGTTTTAGAGCTTGGCTCAGCTCCAGGTGGGGCGAGTTTGTTTCTCTTGGACCAAGAGTTAAAAGTCTTTGGCGTGGATCCAGCTGATATGGATAGATCAATTCTTGCAAAAAGAAACTTCAAGCATATTAAAAAACCTTTTGAAAATTTAAATGCAGAAAATTTTCAAGAAGATATTGATTGGATTGTGAGTGATGTGAATCTTCCTCCTAGTGTTGTGATTAAAGAAGTGGAGCGATTTCTTACTTTTCTTGAACCTAGAGGTCTAGTACTTACTCTCAAAATAAATCAGGATCGTTATCTCAGAATGCTTAAGCCAATTGTTGAGAGTTTTAAGAAAAAAGGATTCACACAGGTCGAGCTCAAGTATCTGCCTTCACATCGCCAAGAAATTGCCCTGATTGCTTTAAGATAGTTTCTGGGTCATTTCTGACCCAGCTCTTTAATTACATCTGTTGAATCGTACCATTCCCATCAATATAGATGGTCATGTTATTTCTGTCTTCTCTGATAACTGTAGAAACAGAATAGCTAAGACTGAGAGTTGCACCTGCAACGGGGTCTTCATCAGATCCAGTATTTGTAAGTCCCACAAGGCTCATTTTTGCATTAAATGTATATCCCCAAAGAACATTTACATTTTCAGGAACAATTTGAGCATTAGTGATGTAAGCCCCTTGATCCCCAAACTTGCCACCGTAGCTCATATTTACATTATATGTGAAGGAAACAACTTCGGCCCCGTAACCATTTTTATAAGTCACTTTGAACTTAGCAAATTTTGGTGACTGCCAGTTATTCAGATTCATTGGAGTGATGGCCTGGCCATATTTTGTTCCAAGTGGAAGAACAGAAATAGGGGCATAGTTCGTATTGATGACTGGCTTGCCGGCTTCAATGATTTTGTAGATTTCTTTACCAAAAGCAATGATTTCTCTCGCTGTTGCGATGACATCACCAATTTCTGTGTCACGGCTTAGAACGTATTCACCTTCAAAGAAGTCACCTTCCTCAACTTTTTCGACCGAGAAATCCGAAATTTCGTAGTAAGGGTCAATAACTTGGCTAGAGTTTGCTTGGGCAAATGCTGTCATTGAGAGAGCAATGGCCAAAATAATGAACTTCTTCATTTCACTTCCTTTCCCTGGTAGTAATAACCTCTTAATTTTTCCAAGCAATGGATGTTATGGCAAAAAGCATTTCATTACAGAGTCTGACATCTGACGTCGCTCGTCTCTAAACGCTCATAAAGCCTTGGGGGAAGAACTGTTTATGAGGATCATGCTCTTTCTTAAGATCCTTAAAAAGTCCTAGCTGATGCTCACCATGGTATTTCTTGATGTACTTCTGTTTTATAAGTCCAATTCCGTGTTCTGCAAATGGAGAACCTTTCCATTCATAGACTTGGTTGTAAAGGTCTTGAAACATATCCAGACATTTCTGAGTTTGGTCTTTACTTGGCATATAGTTATAGTGAAGGTGGGCATCACCAAAGTGCCCAAATAGGCAGTAGCGAACACCAATTTGGGCTGCTTTGCGGTAGAAATTTAAAAGGTCAGTAAATTTATCCACGCATACCTGGCAGTCGGTCCCAACCTTGACTACACCCATTTTGGAGTTTTCTTCAAAAATTGCTCGAGGAACACCTGCACGAACATGATGAAATTTATTTTCGGCGATCTCAAAAACTTCATCAGCACTTATGTGCTGGAAGTTGCATAGCACATTGGCATAAATATCTTCGAAATGACTGGACTTTATTTCGAGGAAAATAACGTCTTGGTCTTGGCCTAGTTTTTCATCAGGCTTTAAGTAGTTCATGCAATTTGAATCAAGTAACTCACATGAAATGATGGCATCTCTATGAGGTTGAACGGCCTTAAAAATTTCCATGTGAGGTTCATAGTTCTCTTCCCAGCGAGGAAGAAGCATGAAGACGTAATTTACATCGTAGTTCTCAACAGTTTCAATTTCTACTTCACTTACAATTCCTAGTTGTCCCTCAGTGCCAATCATAAGGTCGATGGATTTTTCAAAACGAGGGTAGGGAGCATTTTTAAAGTTCTTATAGAAGTTAAAATCTTGTTGGTAGTTCTTGAGATGGCCAGATGAAGAGGCGAACTCTTGATCTTTGAGTAGTTCTTTCTCCACACCGTTGTAGTCAAGATACTTAAGACGAACCACTTGGGATCTCATGTTACCAAACCCAAAGCATCTCTCTCCTGTGCAAGAAGTTGCAACTCCTGCAGTAATGAGGGCAAGTTGCTCCGTTGGAGATGTTTTTAGATTTCTGCCATTTGCTTTTAGAAAATTCTTAGCGTCTTCCCAAGAAACTCCGCCACTTAAAACGAGATTACCATTTGATTTAAGTTCCATTTTGGGAGGGAGTTTGCTCAGGTCACAAAGGAAAAAATCCCCATTCGACCATGGTAGAAGTGTTTCAATTTTATCGTAAGGTATTACAGTTGAGGTTTTCGAGGAAAAATAAAAGCTCGGTTGATGCGCCTTGAGGTGACTAACAAGGTCGCTTTGGGAGTAAAATGTTTTAGTTATAAAGGCCATATAATCTCACTTGTTTTAAGTGTATTTTAGCCTTTTTTTTTAGGAGAGGCCATGGAAGTTGTAGCAGTTTTAGGCGCATCAAGTGATACAAATCGTTATTCTTATAAAGCGATGGAGCTTTTAAAACAGTATGGTCATCAAGCTCTTCCCATTCATCCACGCGAGACTGAGGTTGCTGGTGAGAAAGTATTCCCAACTCTTAGAGACCTGATCAATAGGGGGATCAAAGTAGACACTCTGACGATGTACGTAAATTCGGCACTTTCGACAAAGGTACAGCAGGAGATTATTGATTTGAAGCCAAAGCGTGTAATCTTTAACCCTGGTTCAGAAAATCCTGATTTAGAAAAACTTCTCACTGCCAATGGGATTAAAGTCGAAGAAGCCTGTACACTAGTTTTACTTAGAACTAACCAGTACTAGTCTTCTAGACATCTCAGAGGAGAGTTTTTTGCGATGTAGTTTTCAAACAAAGGCCAGAAGTGAGAGTTTGGAACTTCTGTCGCGTTTTTTAACAGTAAGTCTCTGATCAAAGCCGACATTTTCCCAACAGCATAGGGAATTTCAGATGGCATAGCGATTGTATAGAATTTCCAATTACTAATTTTTCCACCCTTCACAATTGCTGATTCAGTATTGTGAAGCCCATTAATAAAAGGTTCCGCTTCACCGGTATTCTTATTTAATGTCTGAACACCATCCAGAGTTGCGTCGAGTGGTTGGTTACCGGAGCCCAAGTATTTTAAAATTTGATTTAGTATTAAACCTGAAACTCTGGCCTTAGATATATTCCAGCCTTTGTCACCCCATTTTCTGAAGTGGGGGAAATTATCAATGAGATCCCCAAATCTAATGACTCCTGCAGGGATTTCTTCCCCTTGGAAAATATCAAGTTGAATAGAAAGATCGGTTTGCGCCGTTTCACGGGTAAGGCGAGCGATGTGTTTAGACCAACAAGAGCGTGAATCTCTCACTCTGCCCTCATAGAGTCCGGTTAATTTAATTTCTGAAAAACCAATGACTTCATCCCAAGAGCGATTGAAGTACTTCTCTCTATTCACGTAAGCTTCGGCAACAAAGTCCTTAACTTTTTGATTCTCAGGAATTTCTTTAGTGACGTCATACAAGCGATAATCGATAAGTTTGTATTCGCCTTTACCAAGAACATCGATAATTATTGAACCAATTGCAGTCCCATGAGCACCGGTTTGCAGAATTGGAATGATTTCCCCATTTTGATTTTGTATCATTTTAGGTTGATCTAGCCTTGTATGTGAGTGACCACCTACAACTAAATCAATAGACCTAGACTTTGAAACAAGGTTCATGTCTTCTTCTAGGCCGATGTGAGTTAGAGCAATTAACATATCCACATTATCTCTTTGGGACTTCTCTGCCATCTTAATCCCTTTTTTAATGGCCGGAGCTATAAATCCACGAGGGAGTAAAGGATATTGGTAGTGAACTTCGGGAGTGGTAAGCCCAAAAATTCGCAGCTTAAATCCATCTAAATTGTAATCGACAAAGTCAGAAATTTTCTTCCTTAGGCCCATCAGAATTTTTCCTTCCATGTTGGCAGAAAGAATTTTTGCCTGAAGATTTGATTCCGTTATCTGTCTACTAAGCTCATTACCACCAAGAATAAAATCATGGTTTCCAACTACAGTGACATCGACCCCTAAGAGATCAAGACCTCTGAATGCATCTACGCCTTTATTGGAAAAGAAAAAGCTTGAGCCTTCCCCAAAATCACCTGCATCTAAGAAAATTGATTTGATTCCTTTAGAGGTAGCATCGGCCCTTAGTTGATTGACGAGTGTCTTAATTCTGGCGTATCCACCATGTCCGCTACGGGAACCCTCAAAGAATGAATGAAGATCATTTGAATGAATAATTTGTATTAGTTTGGCGGAGCTGTAGTGGGAGGTTCCAAGAACAAGTAATGTGAAGAGAAGTTTTATAAAGTTCATTGGTATTTTTTCCAAAGATGAGGCCGCCGAGATCCTGCTACTATTAGAAAACAGATTCAGAACTTATGAAACGATGTAAATTTTTCCTCACAAATGAGTGCTTGAAACTAAAAAAGTTCACTAATGGCCAATCTTTAGTTTATTAAGTAAATTGGCCACATGAAATCAGAGCTTTTGCTACCTGTCGGAAATATGCCCATGTGTATTGCTGCCATCCATCATGGTGCAGACGCGGTTTATTTTGGTGTGCCTTTTTTTAACGCGCGCGGTCGAACAACTGATTTTAGCTTTGAAGAGCTTAAGGAAATGATCGATTTATGCCACCTTTATGGTGTCAAAACCAACCTTGCTTTCAATGTTGTTATCTTTCAAAATGAAATTCCAAAGGTTTTAGAGACTCTCAATAAAATTATTCCTATGGGTCCAGATGCCTTTATCGTCCAGGATCTTGGTCTTGCTGCTCTTATCAGAAAAATAGCACCTCAGCAGCGCGTTCATGCCTCAACTCAGATGACTGTGACGAATCCAGATGCCATAAATCTTCTTCATGATCTCAAAATTGATAGATTTGTTCTTGGTAGGGAAAATTCAATCTCAGAAATAAAAGAAATTAGGTCTCAGACTGACAAGGAATTAGAGGTTTTTGTACATGGTGCTCTCTGTGTGGCCTATTCAGGTCAGTGTTTTACTTCTGAGTCTCTTGGGGGCAGGAGTGCCAATCGAGGTCAGTGTGCTCAGAGTTGCCGATTAGAATATGAGCTCTTCGTGGACGATAAGAAAAAAGAGATGGGGGAAAAAAAATACCTTGTTTCGCCAAAAGATTTATTAGGGATCTCAGAAGTTGGGGAGCTTAAGGCAATAGGGGTGAACTCATTTAAAATCGAAGGGCGCCTAAAAACTCCAGAATATGTTGCAAGCACTGCCCGCAATTATCGAGAGGTGCTCGATGGTCAAGAGCTTCGGCTTGAAAAAAGGGCCCAGGAGCTTGCTACAACTTATTCAAGAGGTTTTTTTACAGGATGGCTTAAAGGTGTCGATCATCAAAACTTAGTTGATGGAACCTACAGTGCTCACAGAGGCATTGAAATTGGTCTCGTTAAAGAGATAAAAAAGAAAACTGTTCTCATCGATACGAACACAGAATTAAAGGCGGGAATGGGTTTGCTCTTTGCTCAAAAAGAAGAGATTGGGGCAAAGATTTTTACCGTTCAAAAATCAGGAAAATTTCAAGAAGTTGAACTACTAGCGAAGAATTTGGAACTTCAAAAAGGCACTAAGGTTTATCTCAATTCTGATGAATCTTTAGATAAGGAATTGCAGAAGGGATGGAACTCTCGGGAGTTTCAAAAACGCATTCCTTTAAACATAATTGTTCAGGGGATATATAATGAGCCAATACTTGTTAAGGCCACTGACCCTGAAGGACGAGAGGTTTACGCACAAACTATTTCTTTCATGGCCCCGGCAAAGAATCGCTCCCTGACTGAAAATGATTTAAAAGATGAACTAAGCTCCCTAGGTGGGACAATTTATGAATTAAGCTCATTTGAATGTTTCATTCAAGATGGACTTTTCATGAACCATAAAGAACTTAAAGAGTTGCGTAGAGAATTAGTAGAAAAGATGAATAAGGCGCGCATCGAAAGAGTTGTCCCTGCACTTATTCCATTTGAGAGTCCAAAAAAACAGTCAAATTCAGCGCTTTCAACGGGACTTAACATTCTACTCAGAAATAAAAAACAAGTAGACGGTTTGGTTGAGGCCATTCAAAGCGGATATTTTTCTCAGCTTGAATCATTTATTAAGACAGTCATTCTGGATTTTGAATTTGGAAAAGATTACGCATCTTCGATTGAGGCTTTAAAATCTCTGAAGCTCGTAACGGCAATAGCAACCACTCGCGTGTTGAAACCAAAAGAGTATCACAATTTAAAAATGATTATCCGGTGCAGGCCAGACAAAATTTTGGTGAGAAACCTTGGCGCCATTGAGTTTTTACGCAAGGAGTGCGACATCCCTTTATTTGGTGATTTTTCACTTAATGTGACAAACTCACTCTCTACTCAGTATCTTTTAAACAAAGGTCTAGAGTCGCTAAATACTTCCTATGATTTGAATCAAGAGCAGCTTTTAGATCTTGTGGCCTATAGTGATTCATCAAAGCTCGAAGTTACAATTCATCAATATATGCCTGAGTTCCATATGGAGCATTGTGTATTTGCCGCATTTCTTTCAAATGGACATTCTTTTAAAGACTGTGGGAAACCTTGTGAACGGCATGAGGTTAAGCTGAAAGATCCTTATGGTAACTGGCACTTTTTAAAAGCAGATCAAGAGTGTCGAAATACTTTTTTCAAAGCAACCCCGCAATCGGCTTCATTTTTGCTCAAGCAATTACAAGTTTCAGGAGTGGGTTCGCTTAGGCTTGAAGCCTTGAATGAGCTACCGAAAGAGCTCAATCATAAAATTCGGGCCTATCTTAAGCTTCTTAAAGGTGATATCTCCCCAGACCAAGCGGTGGATGAGTTAAAAGTGATGGAATCTTATGGGCTTGGTTTAGGTCAGCTACATAAATCGGATACTTATAAAGATCGAAAAAAAGCCCCATAAAAAGATATAAAAGTTACAAAAAATCTTTAATTTCTCGCTCCGTATCCGTTTCAGTTATATGAAAGTCTCCTATGAGAAGGCTATTTTCATTACTTATAATTATCCTTTGTTTCACTGCCGCAGCTTTTGGTGGAATCATCAAAGATTCGAATCATTTTGATTCGATTGGCACAGTTGATAGTTTTCAATGGGCTCCCGAGCGCTATGAGGGGGATTTTCGATATGATATTTTTTATTATATACCGCAAAGTCTTTCTGATAAATCTCAAGTTAGTGCGCTGATTTTCAATCATGGTGGTGGTTCTTCTACTATGACGAGAGAGGGTTCAATCCGGACTGTTGGACTCTACATGCCAGATTTAAAAAAGCTGGCCGATGAGTTGGGGATCATTGTCGTATTGCCTTCAGCAAATGGCTTAAATTGGGGTGGACATACTCGTGGACTTCTCAGGGATCTTGCTCGCAAAATGCGCAAAGAGCTTGATATTGATGTTAATCGCCTCGGTGTTTCTGGTCACTCGATGGGAGGCATGGGAATTACAAGAAGCTATCTTTGGGGCGCTGATGAGTTTGCCTTTTTTATGCCCCTTTCGGCCGGAATGGATGTCAACCATCAGACTGAGCAACATTTGAATAAAGTTTTCAATGTCCCTTACGTACATTTGCAAGGACTCAAGGATCACTTTGGGATTTTTATCACAAGATGTGAGGAGCAACTTCGTCGGACACAGGATTTGCAAATTAAGTATAATCAGCTTTCGATGCTTGATATGATTTTTTATGAGGGTACTCATCAATATAATTATGAATTATTCCGCCATCACTTGAGCAAACTTCTGACAAATTTTCCAAGAAACTTATATCAGAAAGAGTTGTGGGGGAGTCTTCATACAGTAAAATTAAAAAATACAGAAAATAATATTGTTTATGATTACGATTCTGAATCAAGATATTTCTGGGTAGAGGCCATCCAAACCGATTTAAGTGTTCCAGAGCGAATCGATTTTCATGCAAAAATTGAGGGGCAAAAAATCCTTATTGATATGGAAAATATTCCAAAACAAAGTAAGGGTCTAAAACTATACCTCCATTCCTCTATGCTTGATTTAACTCAACCAGTGGATGTTTATTTAAATGGGGTTAATAGAGTAAGCAGGATCCCAGGTCAGAGTTTGAAGATGAATTTGGATGAGCATGATTCGGGTTTTGTCTTCGAGGACACTATTGAGTTTCACTTTTAGAAAAGAATATCTTCTCTGCTAATTTCCTTCCATTCACCAGGTAGAAGTTCTCCTAATTCAAGATTTGCGATTTTTTTTCTTATGAGCCTCAGGGTTGGATGTCCTATTGCAGCGGTCATTTTTCTCACTTGTCGATTCTTACCCTCAGTTAAAGTTATTTCGACCCAGTAGTCTTGAACTGTTTTACGTAACCGAACTGGTGGGTCCCGAGGAGGGACTTCTGGTTGTGGATCAAGAACTTTAATCTGACAAGGGAGAGTATTATAGTCTTCAATTTTGATTCCTTGGCGAAGCCTTTCTAGCTCTTCTTCGGAAGGCAGCCTTTCCACTAGGGCCCAATAGGTTTTAGGCTTTTCATTCTTTGGATTAAGTAATCTTTCAATCAAGACCCCATCGTTAGTAAGAAGAAGTAGCCCTTCTGAATCTTTATCCAAACGTCCTGCAGCGTAGACTTCACTTGGTATTTTAAACTCGTTGAGTGCTTTTGCTCCGTTTTCTGGAGTAAATTGGGAGAGAACATCAAAAGGCTTATTAAAAACTATATAACGCTTCATGCTTTAAGTTTAACTTAATTGATCGACTTTGTAAGTGTGTTGAGTTTGCCTCCTTCTTGACTGAAGTTACCAGCGGCCTTTTAATTTAATTATGTCCGATTATGAAATCGTTTATAGCGATGATCCCAATTTTAAGAAACGTTGTCCCAAATGTGGAAAGCATCCTTGTGCTTGCCCTAAAAAAGAGCAGCTAGTTCCTTCTCAGCACACTTTAAAACTAAGATTGGAAAAAAATGGGCGCGGTGGCAAAACCGTAACAGTGATATTTGAGCTCCCAATCAATGAAGACTATTTCAAGGATCTTGAGAAAAAGCTTAAAGGCCTGTGCGGCACGGGTGGTTCTTTTAAAAATAACATGATTGAAATTCAGGGCGATCATCGAGAAAAGATTAAATTGTTTCTCGAAAAAACTGGTTTTAAAGTTAAACTCGCTGGAGGTTAAATGAAGTCGATAGTATTAAGCCTTTGTTTTTATCTCACTCTTTATAATAATTCATGGGCCTTTCCTTCGGTTGGAGATTTTGTACGTTATGAGGCTACCTATGATGGTGCTATTTTAGCGATGGAAAAAAAAGTTTTGGCGCATGATTTGGTAAAAGACACATTTAGTGTTCGCAGGCTTACAATTTATAAAGAAGAAGTTATTAAAGATGAGACACTAGAGCTTCCTAGAAGCTTTCTTTATGATGCCAAAAAAGTTGATCATGTCTTTAAAACCTGCGCTGAAAGAGAGGGTGCTTTAGGAGATCTAGTTGTTGGTGGAAAAAAGATACAAGTTTGTGAATTCTATAATGAAGATTCTCAATTAACTTATATGATTGGTTCTGTTCCCTTTGGTCAAGTTCGATTTCAGAATTATTTAGGGGGAGAGGAATTTCTAGATTTCTACCTGAAAAAATTCACCCTAGGTCAATAGATTTTTGCCCATTCGGTTTTACGAGCTCATCCATTGCCTTAATTCCCTCCATGATTTTTTTTAGAAATGAGGGTTCATTTTTAATATAGACAAAATTGGGGTGGGCCGACCAAAGAGATCTAAGTTTTAGGTCAATTTCTATTGCCTTTTTCTGATCTTCATTTCGAACAGAATTTCCGATATCAATAGCAAATCCACCGGCAGCCGCTGTTTCGAAAAAAATGACAGCATCATATCTAGCAAGCTCTTGCTCAAGAGATGATCCCATGGCCTTAAAAAAGTCATCGGGACCATGGGGCCAGTAGCCCGCTCCATCAAGGGTTCCTCGGTCGCAAAGAAGCGAATGATTGGGAAAAATATTGGCAAAAGCATCTTCAAGATTATTTTGTATATGATAAATAGATTTTTGAATCGCCTCAACCACAACGGGTGAATCTACTCTTGGGAATCCGCCACGGAATAAAATAGTTGCCGCTTCTGGAACAAGTGAAATGATATCCTTATATTCAAGCTTAAATAACTGAGCTGCAGTGGATTTTCCGCCTCCAGGTCCTCCAGTTAGAGCAATCTTTTTAATTTTTTGTATTTTAATATTTTGTTTTGTCATTTAATAAGAGTATAGAGAATCTTATGGATAGTGAAAATGGTCTAAAAATGAATTTATGTTTGAATTGCCGACGCAGGCTTTTGACTTGTGTTTGTGAGGACTTAAGGCCGTTTGATACAGCGTCACGATTTATTATCCTCATGCATCCTATGGAATTTAAAAAAGAGAAAGTAGGAACAGGGAGATTCTCTCATTTGATCTTAAAAAATTCAGAAATAATAGTCGATGTAGGATTTGATGATAATAAACGCTTTCAAGAAGTTCTCTCAGATCAGAAATATCAAAGTGTGATCCTTTACCCTGGTGTTGAAACGATTGATCTCAGTCAGGCGGATTCAAGTTTAAAGTTAGGCAATAAACCTCTTCAATTTTTTATTATAGATGGTACTTGGCCCTGCGCTAAAAAAATGATGAAATTAACAACGAAGCTTCATCACTTGCCTCGAGTAAGTTTTAAAACCGAAAGAATATCGGAATTTCAAGTTAAGCATCAGCCCATGCCTGGCTGCTTATCTACAGTCGAGTCCATTCATCAGGTCGTCAAGGATTTGAATCAATTAGGTCGTGAGCATACTGCAAATCAGGAAGAAAATTTGATGGTGGTTTTTAGAAAAACCGTTCAGCAACAGATTTCCCTAGCAAGCGACCCATCAAGAGCAGGCTACAGAAAAAAACCTTTTTCCCTGCCTGAATCGAGAAAGATCTCAAAAAAGTGGAAAGACCGCTTACTTTTTTTTAAAGACTCTGGTGAGTAATTTCCTGTCTTGGTTTTTCTCCCCAGTGGTAACCTTTTTTGAAGGCCCTCAAAAGAGCAAGGAATCTCCACCAAGAAGTAAGTTGTTTGTAACCAAAATGAAGTAAGATTCCGTGAAATAAACCTTTACGATAACATCGGCTCTTATTGCCACTAACATGCTCGTTATCTAAATAGATTCCAAAAAGTGTCATGGAAATATTAAAAATTAGACCAGCGAGAAGAAAGGTGGCCACAACACTTAATTCAATCCAGCCCTGAATTAATGCAAAGGGGACCACTATCAAGGCAAATATCTCAATGAGTGGAGAGAGGACTTCAGCAATCCAATAATAAGGAATCGTAACAAGACCAACTATTCCATAATTTCTGTTAAAGCAAAGATCTAAATTTTTAAAAAGTGTTTCAACTAGACCCATCTGCCAGCGCATCCTCTGCACCATGAGATGTTTTTTGTCTTTAGGGACTTGAGTGTGGCATGTAACGACAGGTAAAATTCTAAAATGGTTATTCTTTCCAGGATAGGCTTTTCTTAGTTTGATGATAAAATCTAAATCTTCGGTAATAGAATCATTTCTGAATCCGCCTACCTTCCTCCAGGCCTCTTTTTTGAACATGCAAAAAGCGCCTGAAATGAGAGTGGTTGATCCTAGAAGGCTCCAGCCAAGTCTGACACAGATAAAAGTTTTTAAGTATTCAATGCTCTGAAAGTTTGTGAGCCATAAATTTGATGATTTAGTCTGTGGTGTATTCCCTTTAAGAGTATTTGAATTTAATACATGAATGATTCCACCTGCTGCAACAAGGTTTGGATTCGCCATGAATGCATTCATTGAAGCTGAAACACCTTTTCTTGAAGGAATAGTATCTGCATCAAGTGTGCAGATAAGTTCAAAGCTGGCCTGTTTTATCCCCAGATTTAGGGCGAAAGCTTTTCCTTTATGATCGGCTTCAATAACAATTAATTCTGGATGAGTGATTGATCTAAATAAGTTTGACCCCACATCAGATCGCTTAAGAAAGAACATGGTTTGAAGCATCTTAAAAGTTTGATCTTTAGAGCCATCATTGATGATGATGATCTCTTTTTTTTGAGGGAGAGAGAGATATGTTTGTATTGTTTCAACAATAAGGGACTCTTCATTAAAGGCAGGAATAATAAATGAGACGGCCTGTTGAGAGTTTTGAGTTTCGATAGAGCTATCTTTGTTAGAAAACTTTCTTATTTTTATCCAAGAAAGTGCAAGGAGAATCCCGTGGAGTGCATTAATACAAAGAAAATATAGTCCGGCAAAAGTTAAGAATTCTAGGGTGATTTCTTTTAACATTAGAACATCCATGTAAGATTAATCGTAGAGGTTAGAAATTGGTTTGAGAGTTCTTCGTAGTCAGTATAGTCGAAGAGACCTTCCACTTTTATTGTTTGATTGAAGTAATAGTTAACACCTAATCCACTTGTTTTTGTATTCAAAGTCTTTGCAGCTTCACCTGTGACACTCTGAGAAGCTTCAATTCCTTTATTCGCAAAAAGAAAAAAAGCATAGTTATTCTCAACAGAGTAAATGATTTTAAGGCCAATACCATTTACCTCCCTGTTGTGAATAGGGTCCTTAAATTTTGCCCTGCCCATCATAAACTGCGGAATGAAAATAAAATTTTGTATTTTCTCTAGCTCTATACCAAAATTCAACGTTTGAAGATGAGTAATAGAATAGGTGGAGTCTTGATAACTCAAAAAGGGTGTAACTCCTTCTGATAAGCTATGATAGACAGATATTCTGTATTGATCTTGGGGCAAAATCTTTGTCCCGCCTTCTGCTTTTATGAAACGCGCCTCAATTGTAAATAAATCATTTGGTTTATAGTTTGCGAGCATTCCAAGCCGATTCTCGTATAAAGAAAATCGTTCCAGATAATTGGCCAAAATACCAACACTCCACTTTTGATTAACTTCGGCTCTTCCAATAAAAGTAGATTGAAAACCCTGAGTGTTCTGTTTATTGATCTGAATATATTGATTTGAAAATTGAATCTCATGGGCGGAAGCAATACCCGACAAAAACACCATGAAAATGAAGCTCAACCTTAGCATAACCATCCTTGGTCTTTGGTTGTTAATCCATACCACTATGCTAGAATTTATTTGTATGATTAGGCAAAGTTTTTTCACTCCATAGGCCATGAAAATTATCAATCCGGAAACGGGATTTTTAGTTTATAACAAAATTTTCAAGTACTTACTTGCGAGGCACTCTGTTGTAGTTCTTTGGCAGGTTTCGGCAGAGAGTGGATCTAGACAAATTTATGAGTCTCATATCAATGCCTATAATTTTGAGTCCAAGAAAATCTTTTTTGAACTTAATACTTTTGGGTTATTGAACCTCAATAACTCTATTTATGGCTATATAGAGGATGGTGGTATCATCTTTAAAACCTCTATTGAAGAAATAAGAGAAGTTTCGCTTTGTCTTCAACTCCCCAGTGAAATTAAGCTTCTTGAAGTACCCGAATTGCAAAAAATGGAAAAAAATTTAGGCAAAGAGACCTCAGATGTTTGGCGAGTTAAAAGTAAATTCTTAAAACCAGACAAACCTGCACCGGATTATATGCGGGTTAAGTCCATGGCACAAAGATCAAATCGTGATCAAGAACTTCTGAATAACGAGTTTGGTCTGAGTCTTGAGGAAGAGGATAAGATCTTTGCATCTCAGCGAGAAAGTCCTAGAGCAAGACCCAAGGATGATAAATGGGTCAAAGTTATAATGCGCAATTCTGGTGAGGCCATTCTGTATAAACTTTTTGATCTCTCCCGTGGAGGGATGGGGTTTTTATGTACTGGTGAGACAGAGTTTCAAAAAGGAGAGTCGATTGAAGTAAAAGGCTTCAACGATTATGAACTCGATGATCCACTTCTTGGAGAGGTCATGTCTATCCGTCCTATGGATAGTGACATGACTGAGTTCAAAGTGGGAGTTAAATTCAGTGATGGCCAGGACTAGAATTCATATTCATAGTAGAATGAGTTTTCATTATCTGTGTCTACTCTCTTAATGATTCTTCTTTGTTTTTTGAGTGATCTGCGAATTTTTCTTAAGTCTTTATCTAGTTTCCCAATATCTACATACTCACCATCTTTACCTTGTTGGCAAATGAGTGTTTGCTTGTGCATAAAAATAAGCTGATAAAGTGCATCGCTTTTAGCTTTGTGAGAGCAGTTTCTATCAAAATCTAAATGAGAGCCAATTGACTTTAGATGATCAGGATAAATCTTGAACATCTCATCGATCTTTTTACAAGCATCAATAACATCTTTCTTATCAAGATGGTCTCGGGCGACTTCTACTTTATCAATAAGTAGCTCAGTTCTTTCTATCATTTCTTTTCTAATTTTTTCTTCTCGAATTGTTTGTGCCGAAGTCATCTGAGATGCTAGTAAAGTAGCCAGAATAAGTAACATTTTCATAATCTCTCCCAGTTTATCGACATTTGTTCAAACTTTAGACAACTTAAGTCCTTGAAGCTCGTTCAATTAGTCGTATTTGGTATTAGATTATTCAAACCCCATGCCAAGTCTTTCTTGGATTAGACCCATTTGTACCCTAAGATCAATCAGTTGCTGATCCCAATAGTTTGGCGTGATGAATTGCGGAAACATTCGCTGAAATGAATGATCATCCCATCTCTTAGTAATCCAGGCATTAAAATGAACCATTCGCATTGTTCTTAATATTTCAGTGAGATTCATTTTCAGATATTCTTTTCTCGTCATCTCTTTATAAGCATCTAAGAATCGCTCACGATCCTTCAAGCTATCAGGATCTTGCCCTGGAAAGAGTAGCCATAGGTCTTGCTCCACTGGACCTGTAAGACAGTCATCAAAATCTACGGCCATTGGACCATAACTAGTCCAGACAATGTTTCCTCGATGAAAATCGCCGTGAATCCTCTGAACAGGTAAGTGAGCAAAAACGGGGGATAGCATCGGGCCTAATTGCTCCAATAAATTTAGATAGTGATTGAAACTTAAATGATCAACAAGCTTTATTCTTTTGAGTTCATCAAATGAAGCTTGAATAAAAGTTTGGGGATTTAAAGCGAAGCGATGATTAAATGCTCCCATGCTGCCGATGTTATGAATTCTTCCAATGAGGCGACCTGCCTGATCTAATTCATCTTTTATGAGTTCATCCTTAAGTCGTCCTTGGACTTTTGGAAAAAGGGCAAACCACAGCTTTGTTTCTTCATGTTCATGAAGAGTAGAGCCATTAAATTCAAGGGGAGCGACCACAGGCACTTCGAACTCGAGGAGGGTTTCTAGAAATCTGTGTTCCTCTAGTATTTGCTCTCTGGTCCATCTGCCTGGGCGATAAAATTTAATCACCACATTTGTCGGAGAGAAGCCTTTTCCAAAATCATGCGAACTTGCAAGTTCCACATCATAAACGCGGTTTTCAAGACTATTGAGAGCAATCACTCTTCCCGTAAGTCTTTTACCCAATCCCTCCACTGCGTCCATAACGTGGTCTGGAGATAGGAGATGGAAGTGTTTCGTTTCTTGGCCCCAAAGGCCGCTTATATTGTTCATTTTGCCTCAAAAAGTTGGCGATTTTCTGTAGGGGTAGAGTAGTTTTATCAAGCATAAGGTTCTGTTTTCTATGATGTTTTATCCCCTCTGGGCCGATTTGTCCCCTTATATATTTCCCTCATCATGCTAAAATTACTCATCAGCTAGTTTTAAAGGAAAATTTTTATGAAGACCTTCAAGGCATTTTTGATTTTAACTTTTCTGAGTTGCTCATTTTTCGCTCAGGCCTTCAACTACGCCTGTATAGGAAAAGACGATACTGTTTCACCTAATCCAAAAACTTATACTGATTCTGCGGGAGTAACTCACGATACTCAGCCTTGGATAGATTGGAAGAATGCACACTCTAATCATTCTATTAGCAAAGATTGGGGTTGTTGTGACAAACT
>CANHJD010000057.1 GCA_947461145.1 Bacteriovoracaceae bacterium | reverse complement strand
CTGGATATTCTTCGCACGAATATGGGGAAACGTGGCATCTCTACACGTGGGATGAAAGAATCTGAAATTCAAGCATCAGGTCTTAAATCTAAAAAGATGACTCTGACCCTAGTAACAGGTTTTGATAAGGATGCTCAAAAGTTAATGAACAGGCTTATTAAAGAATCTGGCTTTAAAGGCAAAAGTCAGTATATGGATGAAAAATATAGGATTGAATCTAAAAGCATTGATGAGCTACAGTCCTTGTTCCAATTTTTGAAAACTCACAAAGATATGAATCTTGAACTTAATATGGAAAACATGAAGCGCTAGTCGCACCAAGGAGCCCCAATGTCAGCTACACCGATGATGGATCAAGTGAATAACGATATTAAAGAAGCAATGAAGGCCAAGCAACAAGACCGTTTGGATGCTTTAAGAATGCTCAAGGCAGAATTTATTAAAAACAATACCGCTGCTAAACCAACTGATGAGTTAAGTATTACTGTTGGCCATGCAAAGAGACTTCAAGATTCTCTTGAAATGTATCAGGCAGGAACTCCTGCGCACGATAAGATTCTTGCTGAACTCTCAGTCATTAAGGCCTATCTTCCCTCTGAAATGAGCGAAAGTGAAGTGATTCAACTCATCCAAGATATCAAGGCCAAAGGGGCAAAAGATATGGGTGCGATCATGAAAGAACTCCAGCCACAAATCAAAGGTCGATTTGATGGTAAGAAAGCCTCAGATCTTGTTAAGGCAAATATCTAGTGAGTATCCAGGATTTTGGAGATTCATTTGATCTTTCAAAGTTCTATAATGCCCGGGAGATTGCTCGGGATATCACTCATGAGCTTGCCTCCCACATAAGGCCTTTAATGGCGGAAGAGCAAGCTCATGAGATGTACAAACAACTCTGCACAAAATACGGTATTGAAAAAAACTGGCATCCTCCAAAAATTCGTTTCGGACCAAATACACTGAAATCTTTTAAAGAAAACTCTGACCCTTATACACTAATGGAAGAAGATATTTTTTATATCGATATTGGACCAGTTATCGATGGGCATGAGGCCGACTATGGGGAAACATTCACCCTTGGTCAAAATTATGAACATCGCCATATTGCTGATTGCGCTCAAAAAATCTTTAACATCGTTAGGGATGAGTGGAGCAAAACTAAAATGAATGGTCCTGCTTTATATGAATGGGCCTCTTTGAAAGCGAAGGATCTAGGTTATAAATTAAATATGGGAAGTGATGGCCATAGGATTGGGGACTTTCCTCATCATCTTATTTTTAAGGGTGCGATCCTTGATTGCCCTGATGAACTTCTCCCTAATGCCTGGATTCTTGAAATTCAGATTGATCACCCGAAACTAAAATTTGGGGCTTTTTTTGAAGATATTTTAAAATAGAAAGGATTTTATGAAATATGTCCGTATGCCCATTGAAATTGAATCCCCAGAACAAATGGGATACTCAACAATAAAAAATAATCTTTCTGAAAGCTCCTATACCGACACTATTTTTAAAGATCTAAATCTCAATATGAATGAGCTTGTGATTTGTTACGGTGATCATGTTGGAAATCCAAATCTTAGGTCACAGATTATAAAGGATGAGGCTTCAAACCTAACGATCAATGATGTCCTAGTCACGGCCGGTGCGGCCTCTGCCCTCTTTATTGTTTCAACTTCACTTCTAAGTGCAGGTGATGAGCTCGTTGTCGCAAAACCAAACTATGCAACAAACATTGAAACTCCAAAGGCTATCGGTGCCAATATAAAATACTTACCCATGACTTTTGAGAATAACTATCAAGTAGATTTAGAGGCCCTGAGAAAACTCATCACGCCAAAGACCAAACTCGTCTCCCTCACCTGCCCCCATAATCCAACGGGTACTATGATTTCTGAGGATGATCTTAAAGAAATCATCCAAATGGTTGAGGCCAGCAATGCCTATCTTCTCTTTGATGAAACCTACAGAGACATGTCTTTTAAATTTAAACTCCCTATTGCAGCTTCCCTATCTGAGAGAGTGATCTCCGTGTCTTCCCTTTCAAAGACCTATGGACTTCCAGGTATTAGAATAGGTTGGCTCATGACAAGAAATAAGAATCTTCAGGAACTCTTCCTTGCCGCTAAGGAGCAGATCTTTATCTGTGGGTCTGTAGTGGATGAAGAGATTGCCTTTCGCTATATGGCCAAACGTCAGGACTTTTTTCCTGCTATTAGGAAAGATATGTTAGAGAAGTTTCAGATCACAAAGAATTGGATGGAGTCTCAAGACGTTTTTGAGTGGATTGAACCTTCCGGCGGAGTGGTTTGTTTTCCGCGAATTAAACCTGATCTGAAGGTTGATACGAAAAAGTTCTATGAGCTTTTACTTACTGACTTTAAAACGTACGTTGGACCTGGGCACTGGTTTGAAGAGTCTGATCGAAGTTTTAGACTGGGATTTGGGTGGCCGAAGCAGTCGGAGTTGAAAGATGGGCTTGTAGGATTAGAAGGGGCGTTGAAAAAATCTATTTGGAGTTAAGTAAGTGCTCAATGAATTGATAATACTTTATAAGATGCAATAAACCATTAATACTCATAAATCACTTTAATGAAACTCGACAGAGCAAATTTCATTAAAGTGATGTAGCGAATTAATTATTTAAGTTATTCTGCTGAACGTTTACCAAAATTGGCTAAACTTTCACCTGATACTGGATCACATGGTGGCTTTTGTCCAGGTCCGCATGCAACCACTGGTTTAGAAAACATAGAAGGGAGAGGTTTTTGAGTTGGAATAGTAGAGTTCCCAAATGATTTAGGATCAAGAATCTTTGCTGAAAAAGCAGACAAAGAAATAGTTAAAGCAAGTAAACTTATTATAAACTTCATTACAACCCTCCATTTTTATGATCTATGTAGACTATTATCGTTTGAAATTTGAATTACTTTTAATTTTTTTTTAAATATTCACTGAATATATCGAAAATGAACCGTAAGCCTAAGGAATTATAAAACTTCAAAGGAAGGAGTGCTCATATTCATAAGCATTTAATATTCTCTCATAGAGCCATAAAAAATGGACGGTAGGAGGAAAGTCAATAAGCTACGAGACACTACTGTAGATACCAAAATAATTCATTCATTAAATGGCAATGCTTGTTTTGAATTCTAAGATTTTTATAAAAACGTTAAAATTTTTGAAACTGCTCAAAAAGGTGCACTTTATAAATAAAAATGCACATTTTTTTTGGCAAGATCAGACGCCAAGAAGGTACCTGCTCCTTTTATAAAAGACAATCAAAAGACATTGGAGTTTTCAAGCTGCGATCAAGCTCTTAGCTCAAGCCTAATCCCCTCAGCAGATAAGCTACAAATTAAAAATATCTGTAAAGATGCAGGCTTCAACAATAAGGCAATTCAATATTAAACCGTCTTCAGGCTATAGAGCTTTAAGGCACTCTTCTTTGCTTGAAAAATCATAAAGAAGTGTGCCATCAGCTTTTCTCAAAGTATTGTCTGAATAATCACAGAACCGATTTGTTCGATAAATGCTTTCAACGGCATCTTTGCAATTTATATCGCTAAAAAGATCATAGACCTGATTACCATTATTGAGAAAAAGAGTGTTATCTGTGTAGTCGCAAAACCCCTTGCCTACTTTTAAATTCGAAAGGGCTTCGTTGCAGTTGGCCTCTGAAAAGAAATCATGAATAACGAATCCATTTTCAAGATTAATCAGTTTATTTTCACTTTTCTCGCAAGTGTATGACGTGAGTGAAGGTGCCGAGTAACCATTCTGTTTTAATATCTCTAGGGCACGCTCAAGATGTTTATTCAGAAGAATTTGCTGTTTTTCATCTAGCTTTTCACCATGTAAAGAAACAAGCTGGTTCACTGTCTTCGCATTTTGAATGATTGATGTCTGAGCATGAACAAAACCGACGAGGATAAAAAGTAAAAAAGGCATTTCTTGGTCTCCCATAGCTGGTAACTATTGCAAGACCTAATTTATGAAACTTATCCTCCTCTAACAACCCTTTTTAGCAAAAAAAGTCCCCCAATACTGGGGGACCTCTTATTTTCGAATAGTGAGATAAACTTTTCTGAAAGAAGCATGGCTCAAGGCCAGACTTACAATTAGCATTGTCATTAAACCTGTTACTCCAATCATCATTTCCATTTGAGAGACTCCTTTTTGGTTTAATTAGCATCCCTGCCTTTCTTTCAGAGTCGCCATCCTAGCGTCTCTGTTCTTAAAAACTATTAAAGCAGGAATCGTGCCAACATTAACTTCCCACATTTTAGTCTTTTCCAGCTCAAAAACCCCGTTCTAGTTTCAAAGTGACACTGACCAAATTGGACCTAGGGCCAATTTAAAAAAAAAGCCCCCAATCTTTGGGGGCTTTTTACATCTAAAAATAAAGTGGTTCATCCATGAACCGGATGGGGTCCTTACCTTAGACACTCCATCGCTCTTTATCCCTGAGACTCTTTTTTTCTTTTTCTTCATCCTGAAGATTCTGAACTCTCCTTCCTGGTGAGATCAAAACTGATTAAGATTTACTAGAGCATTAACAGTGCCAAGACGTGGCTGAATGAAATAATCATTACTTGATAAAAATCGAAGCCTAAAGTGGTGCCAAGATGAATATAGGGGCAACGTCGCTGGGGCCAAGAAAGAACTTGATTTCCGAGGTCGGAATGTCTCCAGTAATTTTTTAAAATGTGTCAGGAAGTTTCAGATTTATTTTTTACAACGCTACTTGTGAAGTTCTGCGAACCATGAAAACATTTAGAAGAGAAAGTGAACACAGTAAGTGTTCAACCAACACCAGGAGGGTGAGAGATGCATCCACATTACTATTTGATGAAAAGTAAGAAGATCCTCAGACTCGAATCCAACATCACCTTCTGTTCCCTATCTAAGGAAATTCATGACCGTGTTTTTAACCCTGAAGACATGACCAAAATGGATCAAGAACAGGCCAACTGGCGAGTTGTGATTTTTCGGGATGAGATTATGGAGTTAGAAGAGTATTTAGAATGGCTCAATTCTCCAGAGTCATTAATTGAAGAAACCTACGAATACGACCTAATTGCCAACTAATAAAGGCATCTCTAGGGGATGAGAACCAAGAATAGGTCTCATCCCCTTAGCTAACTTATTGAAGTTATATTTCAAGCCTATTCTCGCCCCAATTCATGCAACAATGAGTCTTCCATTGGAGGTTCAGGTGAGCGAGAAAATTAATCCACAAGAGTCTTGTCGGCAGGATATTATAAAAAATTTTATGCCTACGATAAGATATTGGGCTAAACATTATCACTACCAATACCACCAAGTATTAGATTTCGAAGACTTAGTTATGGTTGGAGTCATAGGACTAATCGATGCCATGAATAAGTATAAGAAAGAAAAGAAGAACCAATTTAAAACCTATGCCGAATTCAGAATTAGAGGTGAGATAATCGATGAGTTAAGAAAACAGGACTGGATGACAAGATCCGAACGTACGAAACAAAAAAAATATAAGAAGGCAAAAAAGAATCTCACTGAAGAATTGGGACGTGACCCAACATCTGAAGAAGTCTCCAATGTTCTGCAATTTAAATCAAAAGACTTGATCCGCATTGAGCAATATGAAAATGGGGACACGATAAAACCTTACGTAGAGGGCGAGACAATCGCTTCTGCTAATCTTATCCCTTCTGAGTTTGAGCACTATTCTCTTAAAAAGACATTGTCTGTGGTGATGGATGAGCTCCCAAAAACTATGCGACTCATCCTACTACTGAAATATTTTGAAGACCTTAATTTTCATGAAATTTCTAGTGTGGTGAATTTATCTGAAGGAAGAATTTGTCAGCTTCACGCTGAAGCCTTAGATCTTCTTAAAGAATATTTAGAGGCACAAAAAGTAGATATTCTAGCAGCTTAATCACCTAGGGAACTTTCTCTGACTAAGGAGAAATTGCCACTACGACTATCGAGAGTTGCTTGAACCCATTTTCTAAAAAAGCTCATCATACGAACTTGAGGATCTACCCCCTCGATTGCCCCAATTGCATAAGCAGCAGCTTCGAAAGTCGAGACCCAGTCCGGCCTTGGAGCTTTTCTTAATTTGTATTCTGCTATCAGCCCTGGAGCTAACTTTACAGTAGGTATTTTATCAAATTTTGGTTCACGCTTTTTAACTTTTTTTGCCTGATTCCAATTTCCGTCTGGGACAATTAGATGATATGGCCCTGGATACTTCGCTTTGAAATCTTCATTAATCTCTTGCGAGTCTTCATCAGGAAATAAAAATAAAGGTCGACCGGATCGTGCCAAAATGGGTTCAGCCTCAAAAGCTTCATTCACTCTCCCGCGAATAAAAATTTGCGCTTGCTCAGGGAGAAGCTTTTCAACAAACTGAGCGGTGTTAGAAGTGAGTTTTAATTCACTAACATGAACAATGAGGGAAATATTTGTTTTTATCTCAAAAGGATTAAGATGGACGCATACACAAAAATGATTATTAATTCTGCAGTTCGGGCAGCGGTTAACATGCCCAGCTCGACGCTGACTCACAGAAAATTTACCAGATCGCAAAAGCGAAGTATTTTTATCGGAAAATATTGAAGCAAAATTTTCATTTGTTTTGACCTTGTCTAACTATTCAAATCCTAATCAATCCCCTAAGCTTTAACAAGCAAGGAGTTACTAATGAGCAATACGATTTATGATTACACTGTTAAGGACATTAACGGACAAGACGTTAGTCTTTCTATTTATAAGGGTAAGGTTCTCCTTGTTGTTAACGTTGCTTCAAAATGTGGCTTTACCCCACAATATAAAGGTCTTGAAGAGCTTTATAAAGAATTTAAGGGAGAAGTTATTGTGCTAGGCTTTCCCTGTAATCAGTTTGGTGCTCAGGAGCCTGGGAATGAAGAAGAAATCAAAAACTTTTGCAGCCTAAACTATGATGTACAATTTCCACTTTTCCAAAAAATTGACGTAAATGGTAGTAACGCCCACCCGCTTTACACTTATTTAAAAGAATCAAAACCTGGACTTCTAGGAACTGAGGCCATTAAGTGGAATTTTACCAAATTTTTAGTTAACAAAAATGGTGAGGTTGTGAAGCGTTATGCTCCAACAGATGCACCTGATAAAATTAAAAAAGAGCTTGCCCCATACCTTTAATTTAAACGATTTCAGTCAACTTCATTGTTGATTATTTTTTTCCCTCCTCAGAGTAGAATATTCTTATTTCACTCTAAGGAGTTTTTATGCTTTATCAAGGTTCTGCTTTCCGTTTAGAGATGATGAACGGGAACATTCTCAAAGTTACTTTTGATTTAAAAGATCAATCTGCAAATGTCTTCAATGCTCAAGCACTTAAAGAACTGGGTGAAACTCTTGAAGTCATAAAAAAACAAAATGCACGCGGTTTAATTTTTTGCTCCGGCAAACCAGGTGGTTTTGTTTTCGGAGCAGACGTAACCGAATTTTTAGATCACTTTAAAAAAACAGAATCGGAGCTTATCTCTTGGATCGCAAGTATCAATGATGTTTTTAATGGTTATGAAGATCTTCCTTATCCAAAAGTTGCCTTAGTTAATGGTTTTGCTTTAGGTGGTGGATGTGAAATTTCACTCACGATGGACTTTCGTCTTGCTTCTCCCAAAGCAGCTATGGGACTCCCTGAAACAAAACTTGGAATTATCCCTGGCTGGGGTGGAACAGTAAGACTCCCTAGAGTGATAGGTGCAGATCATGCCATCGAATGGATTACAGGGGCTAAACATTACAAGGCAGAAGAAGCCTTAAAATTTGGTGCAATTGATGGAATTGTTGATGAGGCCAAACTAGAAGAAGCGGGATTAAAGCTGCTAGAAAAATGTATCTCTGGTGAGCTTGACTGGAAATCGAGAGTCCTTGCAAAAAAATCTCCTCTTAAATTAGATAAAATTGAATCCATGATGAGCTTTGATGGTTCAAAAGGTTTTGTTGCCGCATTGGCGGGTCCAAACTACCCGGCACCCGTAAAATCAGTTGAGGCCATGCAAAAAGCAGCACGTCTAGACCGAGAAGGTGCTTTAAAAGTAGAAGGTGAAACTTTTGCAGTTTGTGCGAAAACAAAAACTGCTGAATGCCTCGTTCAAGTCTTTCTTGGAGATCAGTACTTGAAAAAAGTTTCTAAGAAAGTCACTAAAGACGCTGTCCCAACTCAACATGCCGCCGTTCTTGGTGCGGGCATTATGGGTGGTGGTATTGCCTTCCAATCTGCTTCCATGGGTGTAGGAGTCCTCATGAAGGACATTAAACATGAGCAGCTAGATCTTGGAATGAGTGAGGCTTCAAAACTTCTCAATAAAGAGCTAGAGCGCAAAAAGATCTCTCCAGATAAGATGGCCAAAGTGATTTCAAGTATTACACCGACACTTTCTTATGCTGATTTTAAAGACACACAATTTGTTGTTGAAGCCGTAGTTGAAAATGAAAAAATAAAAAAATCTGTTCTCGCTGATGTTGAAAATGTAACGAGTGAAAATACAATTCTCGCTTCAAATACATCGACGATCTCAATCACAAAGCTTGCCGAGGGGCTTAAGCGTCCTGAAAAGTTTTGTGGGATGCACTTTTTTAATCCAGTACACCGCATGCCTTTAGTTGAGATTATTCGAGGGGCAAAGACATCACAAGAAACAATCGCACAAGCAGTTAATTATGCCAATCAAATGGGAAAAACACCTATCGTGGTGAATGACTGTGCGGGATTCTTAGTGAATAGAATTTTATTCCCTTATTTTAATGGTTTCATATTCCTTGTTGAAGATGGTGTTGATTTTCAACGTATCGATAAAGTAATGGAAAAATTTGGCTGGCCAATGGGTCCTGCCTACTTACTAGATGTTGTTGGAATTGATACTGGATTTCATGCTTCAAGCATTATGGCCAATGCCTTTCCAGACCGCATGGGCTTTACCCACAAGACAGTTCTGGAGATGATGTTTGAGCAAAAACGATTTGGTCAAAAAAACAATTTGGGCTTTTATGAATATGAGATTGATAAAAAAGGAAAACCTGTAAAGAAGGTCAACCCCGCTGTGTATGAAATGATCAAACCGGCCGTAAAAAGACAAATTGAAGTAACTGATGAAGAGATCATTATGCGCATGATGATTCCAATGATTATCGAAGCCTCAAGATGCTTAGAAGATAAAATTGTTGAGTCTGCAGTAGAAGTTGACATGGGTCTACTTCTCGGGCTTGGCTTTCCTCCTTTTAGAGCAGGGGCCTTAAAGTATGCAGATTCAATTGGATTAAAAAACCTCGAAGCGGCTTCTCAAAAATTTCATGAAATTGGAAAACTCTATGAGTTTACTCCTTTTATGAAAGGACTCGCTGCTGAAAATAAAACTTACTACTAAGAGGATTAGAATATGAAAAATGCAGTCATTGTTGATGCCGTAAGAACCCCCATGGCCCGCTCAAAGGCAGGCGCCTATAGACATATCCGCGCCGAGGAACTCTCTGCTCATTTGATGCGTGAGATTCTTAAACGTAACCCCCTACTTAATCCAGCTGAGATTGAGGACATTATTTGGGGGTGTGTGCAACAAACTCTTGAGCAATGTTATAACATCGGAAGAAATGCTGCCCTCCTAACAGAAATCCCTAAAACGGTTTCTGCTCAGACAGTTAATCGCCTTTGCGGCTCCTCCATGACGGCCATTCACATGGCCACTCAAGGAATTTGGTCTAATCAAGGTGACTTTTACCTTTGCGGTGGAGTTGAGCATATGGGCCACGTACCAATGACTTATGGGGTGGATTTCAACCCAGCTCTTGCAAAAACAACCTCAAAGGGTGCTGGCTCAATGGGTCTGACAGCCGAACTTTTGGCGCGTATGCATGGGGTAACTAGGACTCAACAAGATGAGTTCGCTATGCGCTCTCACCAAAAAGCCCATGAAGCCACAATAAAGGGTCGTTTTAAAAACGAAATCATTCCTACCCCTGGTCATGATGAAATGGGTATTCCCTCAATGATCTCAATTGATGAAGTAGTCCGCCCAGAAACAACTGTTGAGACACTTTCTAAACTTCCTTCAGTCTTTGATCCTAAGAACGGAACAGTCACCGCTGGTAACTCTTCTGCCCTTTCAGACGGAGCTTCTAGTGTCATCGTCATGAGTGAGGAGAGAGCGAAGCAACTAGGTCTTAAACCTTTGGCCCGAATTTTAGCAATTGCTTCAACTGGATGTGAGCCAAGTATTATGGGTTATGGCCCGGTGGCATCCTCAAGGAAGGCCCTCCAGAAAGCCGGACTTAAAATGGAGCAAATGGATATCGTTGAGCTTAATGAAGCCTTTGCAGCGCAATCGATTCCAGTCCTGAAAGATTTAAATCTTCTCGACGTTGTAGACACGAAAGTGAACTTAAACGGAGGTGCTATTGCTTTAGGCCATCCGCTCGGTTGCTCTGGAGCAAGAATAACTGGCTCACTAGCACACCAGCTTAGAGAAAATAATAAGAAATATGGTCTTGCAACTATGTGTATTGGATTAGGTCAGGGTGTAGCCACTGTAATTGAAAATATGAATTAGTAAAAAGAGGCCCGCTTAGCGGGCCTCTTTTTTTAACTCTCGCAGTGATTCCTTAAAATCATTCTTTCTTCAGAAACAAAAGTCATCCGACTCAAAATCAATTTTGATCCCTCTATCGTTTTATTTATCCAAATCCCAATTAAACTATTAGATTCACCACTAATTCTTAAATACTTTCTCCATTTCCCTTGCTCTGATCTAATCTCAAGTAAATCTCCGATAAGCTTAAAATCATAAGACTCATCAATTAAGACACTTACTCCACATTCGGAGTGTTTTCCCTCAGCGAATTGTGATTCGCTCTGATTAAAGTAGATTTTATTCAGAGAAATTTCAATCGGCACATCTATCGCCACATCCAAAAGATCTGTTTCATTTATTGTGGTTGCATATTCGTCAGTTTGAGGATGTTTAATATTAGTTTGGGATGAAGGAAGACTCTTTTTTCCACAGGACAAAAATAAAAATAAAAGAATCAGAAAAGGAAAGCTACGCATTGTTCACTCCTTAAATTTTTCGAGCGAACCTTAACAAATAAGAATGTTAAAAACTAGCGGTATCAAAAATAAAAAAGGGAAGCCTTAAGCTTCCCTTAGGGATTGGGATATAAAAAACTGATTATTCGAATTTCTTTCCAAGCTCTTCTACGAGGTAACCCAGAGCATAGGGAACTGATGAGGCACGACTCGCAGAGTATCTAGAGGCATGTCCAAAACCTAATTTATGTGTCCACTCGTGAAAAATATTTCCTGCAACTTCTGCAGGAGTATAGACATCGAAATATTTGGTGTTTATCCAAATCTTAATTGTATTCTCATAAGTATATCCCACAGTACTTCTTCGAGAATAGTATAGCTCTAACTCTAGATCCATTTCATGATCGCTACCAGGATCTAGCACTTCACTTCCCTCTAACAATTTTTGATAAACTTGTTCATTTGTAAGACCATTATTTTCAACAAATGATTTTTGACCATTGTAGGTGAAATTTAAAACGCGATTTTTAAACTCTTTGGTCCTGATAACTTTTTTAATGATCTCAATGGCAAGATCGACTTTCTGAGAATCCTTGGGATCAAAATTTACGAGTTCAGCATGAGCATCAAAAAGCATGGCTTCATTGGGTATATCCGCATCTGGAGAATCAGGAGTTGGTATTTCTGCATCACTGCTGCCTGAAGATGAGGGCACAGAACAAGCAGATTGAGTTTCTTGAGAAGCAGTTGATTGGCAAGAGTCTTTATTACAACTTGCTAAAAGAAGTAGGAGCCCAATAATGATAAAAGTCTTAGTCATTGAATACCTTCCTTGATTTAGTTTGAGGAAGTTCTTCCTGAACTATCCATGCAATCAAAATCTTTCAATGCAAATCCTAAGACCAGTATCAGGCCTTGCTGTGAGGCGCATCAAGTCGGCAAAAATGTATGCATTGAGAGCAAAGGAGAGGTGCTAAATGGTAAAAAGAAAATCGAAATGACACCAAAATATTGTCAAAAGGTTACCAATTCCTGAGTTATAAACTCCGTCTTGGCTTAACCATAATATTTCCTAAAAACACTCCCACAACAAGCGCCATAGCAAGTGTAATCATACTAAAAGCAGTACCAAGCCCACCAACAATATCTTTTTCGAAAAGAAAACTGAGAGAACGGTAACCCATAGATCCAGGAACAAGAAGAATAATACCTGGAAATTGAAATAAACTTGATGGCCTATCCTTAAGTCGAGCAAAAATATTACTCATTGCCCCAACACAAAAGCCACCGAGAAGAATCCCCATCTCAGGATCAAAATAATGTGTAGCTATTTTTGAGCAGGCATAGCCATAAACACCAGCAAGCATAACCCAAATCCAATCATTTTTTTGTGCCTTAAAAATTACTGTTGCCATAAGAGCGGTAACGGGAAGTGTGATAAAGGTAATCCAGTCAGGAATTTTCTGAAAATCAACTGCCATGCTCGGTATCACAATATATGAAACAAGCTTCGCCCCAATGAAGACACCAAAGGTCAGCTTAAGAAGAATCATTACTCCACCCATGAGCCTTGAAGTTCCCGAGGTTAAATTTTGAGTCGCAATTTCGGCAATTGCAATGGTGATATAAAGACCTGGCATGAAAATAATTAAACTTGAAAGAATAATTACACCTACATTTAAACTTGGAAAAATTTTCGCCAATAAATAAGTCATAAAGGAGGCAACAATAGCAATAATTGCTTCAAACATTTGCGCCACGAGCCCCATGGCCTGAGTCGGTTGAAGAAGTGAAAGTAATCCAATAACCGAACCAATAAGAATTGAGGACAGGAAATCACCCCAATTTCCCCCAAAAAGAACCATAAAACCGGCAGATGATAAAATGAAACAAAGAACTCGTATAAATTTATCGTAGGGATCAGGTGAAGAGAGAATTTTATCAAGTGAATCACTACCCTCTTCGTAGGTCATACGACCCAGGATCACTTCCCGCGCAACTTGGTCAACTTCAGAAAGTTTACCAAGGTTCACACCCATTGGAATAACACGCTCAATCTTTGTAATTTCTTCATCTCCATAACTAAAAGAGGAAAAAATCGCAGTCGGTAGCGAAACAATATTCCCCTTTATTCCAAAGAGCTGACACATATCCTGTAAGGTCCCCTCAAGAGTGTGGGCCGGTGACCCAACTGTGTGAAGAGCACGACCAAACTTCAAAATGAATTTTACCCTTCTTAAAAATTGAGCCTTTTCCATTAAAGATGTGTCTCTCTAAGATCAGAATCCATTTTAAGTATAACCATCTGTGAAAGATCTTTGTAAGTTTTAAGCATCGGATTTAATAGCTCTCTTTCAATTTGCTGAAAATTCTCCTCTTCAGGAGGCACAGAAAGGAGAATAGGAATCTTCAAAGATGATTCATAGGCCCTATAAGCAACAGTTGTACGAGGAAGATCACGCTTCTCACCTAAATTTTCTAAACGCTTATGATAATTTGAAAATGGAATCAAGACGGAAGCATTTATTTTCAGGGTTAATTCTTCAGGGATAAAATTCCCAGAATGCTTATCAAAATGAGATGCCGTCCAAAAGATATCACTCATAACAACCAAAACAGCATCCAAACCAAACTCTTTGGTTACGTCATTGACTGCATGTTTCATGTGCTCAGAAAACTTTGGTCCGGCCATTAGCTCAGATGCAGGAACAAGAGCAAGAGACAAATCACGCATTCTTCGTGGATTTAAAACTGTGGTCGTTGTTGTCTTTTTTCCAGATGGTAGATAAAAAATATCATCTGGATCAAGGGAGCCCCTCTTCCCATGAATATAGTCTGAAACATCTGATCCATAGATTTTTAGAGATTTTGATTTTTTTATTTTAGAGATTGAAAAATAATTCAAATCTTTTGCAAGAAGTGGAATGCTCTGATCCCAGATTGATGCCATTCTTTCTGTTAATAACTGCTTTCCTTGCTCAGAGAGATAAACTTTATCAAGACCAGATAAACCGCTTCGAGTCTCTTGAATTTTTGTATCAAAAACAAGAACACCGATTTTTTTTATCGGTGGTTGGGTCTTGGTAAAAAGGGTATTAATTTTACCCTGCTGAGGATCTCTCACTAGAGTTGTCACAACCTTAGAGGACATCGTTTTTAAATCGTCAGTTGTATAATCACTATAGACATCATAAATATAAGATTGTTCGCCACCAGTTTTGGTGACACCCAATGAACAGGAAGCCAGAAGAAGCAAAAAAGCAAAAGATCTAACAGACATAAATTCTCCAATCTTTTCGTTCTTAATATCCTACCCTTCATGGGGTCTTGAGGGAAATAATTTCGGAAAAAAGAAGATGTACGCCTGTTGAAAGCTCTATGAATGGAGATGGTCTGATAAAAATCTTACGGATTTCGCCTAAAAAGCTGCCCCTATCTGTTTCAAAAGAAATAAGACCTTTTCTTCTGTGAGAATTTAACTCCTTTAGAAATCCACTTATATCATTTTCACCAAGGACCCGCAGAATTTGTGATTGATTAATTGTTCTTGGTGGAAATTGTAAATTATATAAATTTTCCTTACACCAGCTCATGCCAAAGGACTCGCCAATCCAAACAGAACCATCGTCATCTTGAATTTCAAATAGTTTCTCTATAAAACTATAGTCATCAAAAGAAACTTTCTTCAAAGACATTTTTTTATAAATTACAGCGTTCGGGTAATGTCTCTCTGCCCTTAAAGGTATTTCAAACTGACGAGTCAACCAATCTTCTCTATCAAGTCTGGGAAGCAAATCTCCATGAGACTCTATGGCAATAAGTTGAAAGTCATGAGAACTTTCTCCTAAAACCTTTAGGATGCGATCCAAAATTGGGCCAGTTGGAAAATAAAGAAAATACACGTCCCCCAAAGGAATTTTACAAACAGAAAGATCTGCAAGAATGAAATCAACATTCTTAAGAAAAAAATGTGATTTTAATCTCAGAGATTCTTTAAAACGTGCCAACTCAAACTCGATGCCAAAAGCTTTTTTATGAGGAAACGCTTGTGCAAATAAAGCAGGCCCATGACCATGCCCTGAACCAAGTTCAACATAAACAGAAGAATCTTTAAAGTGATTGAATATCTCGTTAAAATCTTCTTTGGAGGTCAAAAGAGCAGCTTCATCAAGCCCATAATAGCTCCCAACTCTGGAACTCACTTGTGATTCAATCTTGAGAAACTGATTGGGCTCCATTTTAAAAACTAGTTCCTATAGTTGTAACAAATATCTCATAGTTATTTGATTCTTCGCCATTTAAGACATAGTTGCCTCGAATACCCAAGGTAACCGGTATGAAAATTCTCAAAAGATGCGTCTCAAATAGAAGCTCCCACCCAGTGGTGTTAGAAAAATAAGAAGTGGAAGCCAACTTTCCATTAATCTGATCATAAAATAGATTCATTGAGAGTCGTTTTAGATAAACATACTTTGACCAATGCCAATCGGGATAAGACAAAGGCAAAAGATAATTCCCCGAATATTTTGTAGACTCGTCGAGAAAAACATTCTTTGTCCCACGGGGCTTTAGTAAAAAACTTTTATACTGATAATTTGAATCCCTCTGCCTCTCATAGGCCAACTGATGAAAGAATGAATGGTGCCTCGTTAGACCGGGAAGAAAGATCCTGGAATCTTGAACTAGGATAGCACCTTTTTCTCCATTCCCAGTTATATCATTCCCCTCTTCAAGATGAGTTAAAAATGTTAAGCCGAAGGGAGTGTTAATATCTCTAAAAGCTTTTTTTGCCGTAGAGGAAAAAGAGGCTTCAAATCCGCGTGAAAAAATAGCCCCATCTCTTATTTCTGTTAAGTCAGAGCTCGTTTTATTAGTCACTTTAATTAGTTTATTAAAACCTCTTAACGTAAATGAGTTGGTAAACCTTCCACTTAAATAAATCCATGGAACTTGAACTCCTCCCTCAAAAGTACCTTCTTCCCAATGATCATCCTTTTCATTAGCACCATTTTTCAACTTCTGAGATCTTCCACCATAGCTTGCCCTCAAATCAAAGATAGGAAAAAGGTGCGACCAAGCGGTAGAGACAAACCCCTCAGACACCTTCTCATTTAGATCATAACTTGCACCTGCCATGAGTGAGAATTTATTAAGGACATCGCGCGAGATCCCCATAAAGGAAATAATCGAAGAAAGTGGTGGCGCAACAAAAACCCAGCTATGTAAATTATAAGCGTGCTTTAATTGGGAGTATTTTCTGACAGGGTAATTTTGAGATTTGAAAAAATCTTTATCCATCTCGTTTTGAACTTCAGAAGCGGCGTACTTTTCAAAATAGGGAACAAATGAATTTTCAGAATTTTGAACCTCATCCCAAAGAAGAGTCTTTTCAACCACTCTCATTCCCGAGGCTGAATAATCATTATAGATAAGCTTATTTCCCATAAGAGTCGGAGCATAAGATCCAAATCTTGAGCTAGTCAGTTGTCTAAGGTTACCATCTCTCACTTCATAGATGTTATCAATTCCAGATTTTGGAGACTCAAGTAGAATGCTGCCTTCCTGATAAGTGACAAAACCCAAGTTCGTGACAGATTTAGCTACAAGCTCCTTTTCAGAACCATCAATTAATGAAAGTTTTATGAGGGATTTTTGATCTTGTAGATCTTTAATCACCAGAATAACTTCTTCATTTGATAGCCAATCTAAAGAAGTAATAACTCTTTGTTTTGGATATGAAAGTTTTTTTAGAACTTTTCCATCAAGATCACAAATAACGAGATTTTGTTCTTGGGACTCATCCCAATTAACGTAAAGAATATATGTTCCTTCTTGATTGAGTACGGCCAAACGCCCCTTAGTCCTTCT
>CANHJD010000056.1 GCA_947461145.1 Bacteriovoracaceae bacterium | reverse complement strand
TGCGACCTTTTGGAAAAAAAGTCGAACGGGTGTCGATACTACTCATTTGTATTCTCCTTCATGGAAACGGTCGTCACTACTTGACTTGGTTCCGTGGCTCGCGCATTTTTTAAATAGTGCTTCATATTCTGTGGCACAATCTGGTCTAGGATAACTTTCTTTACACCTAGCCCTGTATCAGATTTTGCCATGAGCTGCGCACGTTCGTAATCTAATAAAGAGTTGTAATACTCCATTGCTGATGAATCTGGACTTTCTTTAGGGATGGTCTTTCTCATTTCAGCAAGCATGTGGGAAGTGAAGTTTGCTTCCATGCCTTCTGCGATATCCTCAAAAGGTTTAACCGGGTTGGTGGGCCTATTCTGTGCTGGAATTGTTTTAAAATCTGTGCCGACTTTCACAAGAACCATCCTGGTTTTCTGACCTCATCATCCTGAGGAGGTCCTTAATAAAGTGTAGCATTTTTCAGAGAGGGGGTGTTAGTAAAAAACACCCCTAGGAAAATTTGACCTAGAGGTCAGATTAATTCAATTTCTGCGAGCAGAGAGCCATTTTGTTTCAGGGCCTGAAAAATTGAGATAAGATCTTCTGGAGAGGTGCCCAAAGCATTCAAAGCCTTAACTAAGTCATTGATAGTTGTAGACTGTTCCATGGCCTGAATGGAGCGAGATCCTGACCCTTCATCTCCACCTTTAACCTCAAGGACCATGTCGCGATGACTAACGGCAGATTTTTTTAAAACGATATCTCCACCGGCCACAAGTGTTCCTGTTCTTTCATTGATAACTATCTTAGCAAAAGAGTCGGCAATAACTTTATAGTTTTCAATAAGTGCAATCAGCTCAACTATTTTGCGCTCGTAATAGGTAGGAATGATAACATCTATCGTGGTTGCATCGGAAGCTGTGGCATACTTCCCGCCGAGTTCTTGATTGATAATTCGCTCTATTCTGGCTGCCGTCGTGAAGTCAGGATTATTCAGCGCCATTCTAATGGCTTTTTTATCGTTGAAGGAAAGTTCCAATTCTTTCTCAATTATTCCACCATCTGGAATCCTTGCTGTTGTCGCCAATTTTTTTCCCTTATCCAGGCCACCTATAGAAAGCGCTCCATTTGCAACTGCATAGATTTGACCATCACCACCTTTTAAAGGTGTGACAAGAAGAGTACCACCAGCAAGTGATGAAGCATCTCCGATAGAAGAGATCGTAACATCAAGTTTTTGACCAACTCGGCCAAAAGCAGGAAGTTTAGCTGTGACTATAACAGCAGCGACATTTTTCGAAGTCACTTCTTTCTGTGGATTTAAACCCAGAGTTTGAAACATTTTCTTAAGGGATGTGTTGGTAATTTCCCCACCACCATCCCCAGTTCCGTTAAGGCCAATCACTAGTCCATATCCAACCAGAGGATTTTCTCTGACCCCTTTAACTGTCACAAGATCTTTAAGTCTGCTTGAAGACGCCAAAACTTGAACTGAGAGAGTTAAAATCAAAAGTGAAAGAGTTTTTTTCATTTATTATTCCCTGAGGATAAAAACTCGGGCATCGAGTAATTTATCCGAGTTAACATAATCATTTTCCATGATGTCTTTGCGCGAAACAAGACCTTGAACCTCAATGGATTTTTTTTCCTTTTTATAAATAACATCTTTCCTTCCGCTTAAGAGGATATAATCCTTACTGATCTCCTCTACAACAGTTCCAGAAATTTTATCATAGACTTTCATGTCCATATCTTGATCAGCTGAGGAAGCTGGGGTTGAAGCACCAGAAGCTGCAGCTTTGGGATCACCTTTTCCATCAATCATTTTTTTAGGCTTATCAGGAAAGACTCTTTTCAGTTCTGAGGAAATTTGATTTCTTAAATTTTCTAAAACATTAATGATAACCATGTCACCAGTGTGTTTATCATTCTGATAAGTAAAAAGTGATGAGCTTGAGCCCTGGTTTGCCCATAAGCTGCCACCGCTGTCATTATCAACAAAGTCCTGTGCTTTCATTCTTTGAGGCCTGTACTCTCTTTTAACGGAAGGTGGTACCTGGCCAGAAGGTCCTCCATCGCTAACTGAGAAGGTTCTAGGATCTCTAATAGGTCTTTTATCCTGGTCTCGATTGAAACGACTTTTATAAGGATTATAGTGTTCTTTCATCCCTTGTCTTGTATCCCCTCGGGCAATACGCTCATCACGATCTATTTGCCGATGAAGATTATTCACATAATTAGCACATGAAACAAAAAGAATAGGTAGAAGGATAAGTAGTCTCATAGTTCGATTAGCACTTTGTTGATGTCAATGACTTTGCCTTGATATTTTTTATTTTTTTGGGGATGAAATACTTCAACCAGGTCTCCAATTGCACCATTGCTTCTGGAGATCCCTTGAGTTTTAATTCGGACCATCTGATTCTCCAGAATCACATCAGTCTTTAGGCCTGCTTTAACTAAATCAATTGGACTGACATCGGATCTTCTTAAAAGCTGACCGGCCATGAGTGGTTTATTTGTGCGGTAAAATTCGAGGGTTTTAATATCTGTCATCAGATCCGTATGGGGAATGGATTCCGTAAGTTCCTCTTTAAAATAACTTTCATCATTTAGAGAACTAAATGATGGTAAGGGAGAAATTAGTCTTAATGCCCTAACCATTTTGGAAAAATCAGTGTTCACTATAAAAGATCGCTTTGTACCATCAGTACCATTAATGACGACATTTAGAGGTTGTTGTGCTCCAAAGAGGCAAGTGCCACAACTTACCGAAAGGTTGTCACCTGCAAAAAGAGAAATTGCGCCATTTAAGTTCATGGGTGTAGTTAATTTCGGTCCAACACCAGAGGGGAGTAGTATTTGATCCTTAATAATGTTTGAGAATTGATGAATCACTGAACTACTAGATGTAATTTCTACTTGATAGCCTTTACTGCCCATCATTTCTTTTATTTGGTAATTCGCAATTCGACCTTCTAGCCCAGTTATTAATTGATGAAGCTCATTAATAATTTTGGTTTCACAGTTTGTAGACTGATAAATGTCACTTCCACTTGATTGATTATTGAAAACAATAATTTGAGCTGGTAAAGAAATTTCACATGCAAAACATGCTTGGAATAAAATAGAAAAAATAAGAACTAAGTATTTCATAAATTATCTGATGTTATTAACTGTTTGTAACATTTGATCCGCAACACCCATAACCTTGGAATTCATCTCGTAGGCCCGTTGTGCTTTAATTAAATCTGTCATCTCATTCATGACGTTTACATTGGAGGCTTCAATCGCTCCTTGCATCAGGATCCCCGAGCCATTATCCCCTGGAATATTCTGGATCGCCTGACCACTTCCTGAAGTTGCTGCCATGAGATTACCGCCATCAGATCGAAGGCCAGTCGGATTTACAAAAGTAAAGACAGGGATTTGTCCAAGTGCTATTGGTTCTACAGTCTCACGAGTGAAAGCTTCTATATTTCCACTTTCAGAAATAGAAATTTTTAGAATATTTGGTGGTACAACAATTCCTGGGAATACTTTGTGTCCAGCTCGTGTGACAAGATTTCCTTGAGCATCAACGTTAAAACTTCCATCTCTGGTATATTTTAATTCCCCGTTTGGAGCAATAATTCCCATGAACCCCTCTCCATTAATCATGAGATCATAGGGGTTATTTGTCATTTGGGGAGATCCCTGCGAGTGAATTTTTCTCGTGGCCGAAACCTTGGCTCCTGAACCGACCTGTAATCCAACGTTATATTCGGAATTTGCAGAAGACTTTGCCCCAGCTTCCTGAACTGTTTCATAAAGGAGATCATCAAACTCCGTTCGAGCCTTTTTGAAGCCTGTCGTATTAACGTTCGCAATATTATTTGAGATTGTATTAACGTTAGATTCTTGCGCGGCCATTCCTGTTGCCGAGGTGTGGAGTGCACGTATCATTTCATTCCCCTTCCTTAAAATTTACCAATATCGTTTGCGGCTTTTCCTGAAATACTGTCATATGCATTGATCGCCTTTTGGATCGATTCAAAATGTCTGTGGGCTTTAATGAGCTCTGACATTTCTTCAATGGCATTGACGTTTGATCCTTCGAGAAAGCCTTGATTAACGGTTGTTTTAATATCTGTTCTAACGATGTTTGCTTCTTCTGGTGTAATAAAAAGAGAATTACCCTCTTTTTTAAGTGCGTGTTTGTCAGCGAACTCAACCACTGAAATTTTTCCTATGGTACCTTCTCGTGTGAGAATTTCGCCATCTAGTGAAATGGTAATTTTAGAATTAGTCGGAAGTTTTATTAATCTATCTTCTGGCTTGGGCACAGAGTTGATTGCCGCAGGCTCCCTTAAAGATTCAGCAGTCGCATTGAGTGCACTTAAAACTTTAAACCCTTGGTCCGTCACAAGATCACCTTCACGACTCATTGAAAGATTACCTTTACGGGTAAATCGTACTCCCGTTGGGGTGAGTACCTCTAAAAATCCATCGCCTTTCAAAGCTAAGTCGAGTGGATTACTTGTAGGTATGAATTGACCTTGTTCGTGGATAGTATAATTACCATCAACGGCTACCATAGAGTTCTCGGCACCTTGAGTGTGATAAAAATCTGCAGGAGAAAATTCTTTCCGAGGTATATGTATATCATCTACACCCTGTGTGAGGGCGGTCAGATGTTCTTTAAAAACCAATTGATCTTTTTTAAAACCAACTGTGTTGGCGTTTGCCACATTATTGGCTATCGTCTCAACTTTTCTTTGTTGAGCTACTTGACCAGATAATGGCACCCAAATATTTTTCAACTGAACCCCTTCATCCTGATGGAGTGGGCGAAAAATGCCCCCATAGGCAATTTTAGCAATCACGCTGCCAGAAACCTAGCATGGGCAATTTAATCCATTACAATCTAAGTAATTGATAACTTGTCGAAAGAGTTGAACTTGTGGGACGATTCTGGTGTCAAAACGTTAACGGAGAATATTATGAGCGGCAAATCTGATTCAAATCAGGACTTCGAATCGTCACTAAAGAAACTTGAGCAAATTGTTCGGGAGTTAGAATCTGGAGAAATTGGCCTGGATGAAAGTTTAAGTCGCTTTGAGGAAGGAATTAATCTTTATAAAAACTGTCGTCAAACCTTAGAAGGTGCAGAAAAAAAGATAAAAATCCTGAGTGATAGTCTCAAAGAAGTTGATTACAAAGAGTAGTTCTTTCATTCTGTTCAAAAATCCTTAGAATAACATTCGTATCTGTTCTAACTAAGGATTTTTTTTGAAGCGATTAATCAAAACTCTGGCCGTACTTGCCATTCTAGGCCTCTTAAGTGTGTTTGCACTTTTGGGCATGTTCTTTTATGTTTCCCATGATCTGCCTCAAATAAATTCATTGAAAGATTATAATCCTCCCATGAATTCGAGAATTCTTTCTCGGGATAATGAAGTCTTACTTGAAGTAGGAACCGAAACTCGTGATGTCGTTGCTTTTGAAAAAATTCCCAAGAAAGTGGTAGATGCTTTCCTTGCGGCAGAGGATGATAACTTTTTTAATCATCAAGGAATTGATTATTACGGAATTATTAGGGCCTTTATTGTGAACATGAAAGAAGGTCGCCTTGTCCAAGGTGGATCTACGATCACTCAGCAAGTTGCAAAATCTTTCCTCCTAACAAAAGAACGTACAATTTCCCGAAAGATCAAGGATCTATTACTCGCTCGAAAAATTGAAGAAAAATTCTCCAAAGAGGAAATACTTTTTCTTTATCTCAACCAGGTTTACTTAGGTGGAGGCTATTACGGAGTTAAAGCAGCCTTTAAGGGTTATTTTGATAAGACCCTTGAAAATGCTACTGCAGCTGAGTGTGCCCTTGTCGCTGGCCTTCTCGTTGCTCCTGGCCGTTACTCGCCTTATGTAAATCCCCAATACGCCAAAGTACGTCAAAATTATGTTTTAAAGCGAATGTTTGAGACAGGGAAGATTTCTGAAGCTGAATATCAGGCAGGTATTAAAGAAGATATCAAAATGCGAATTCGAATCCCTAATGAAGTAAAAGGTGGTCATTTTACTGATTGGGTAAGACAAGAAGTCATGAAATCAGTTGGAACGGATGAGTTTCTTACCAATGGCTTTACAGTCGTCACAACTTTAGACTGGAGTCTTCAGAAAAAAGCTGAAATTTCGGTTAAAGAGAAAATTAAAGAATTAGATAAACGTCAGGGATTTAAAATGGGAGTTCGTCAGCTGAAGGATGAGCAAGAAATTTCCCAGTTTATTTCTGAGCAAAGAAGGAAAATTCTAAGGGAACAATCCACTTATTTTAAGTTTGTCACTTCAGGGAAAAATATTTATGAATTCCACGAAGATGATGATGCTCTTCAGAAGAATCTTGCTTTTTTTGAGGACGAAAGATCAAAATTAAATGAAAGATTCAAGAGCCTTGTTGATATCGGAAATCCTGCTCAAGATCCATTTGTTAATTTTTTACAAGTAAATAAAAGTTACTCTGCAGTAGTTTTAAATGTTGATGATTTAAAGAGAACAATCTTGGCAGAAATAGCTGGAAGCAGAGTGATTATTCCAGAATCTGGATTTGAGTGGGCCCATGAAAGAAAATTTGGTGAACATCAGATGTATTTTGCCCCCCAAAAAACACCTTCTAAAATTGTGAAACGAGGGGATGTCATTCTCGTTTCAATTCAAAAGAAATTAGTTTCATCTGATCAATTAATTCATTCTGACTTCTTTAAAAAATTCAAAGATCCAAGTATTAAAAATCTTTTAGCAAAGCAAAAGTTTTTTGAGGCTGCATTGGATCAGGAGCCAGAGGTTGAGGGTGCACTTATAGCTCTTAATGCCTTTAATGGTGAAATTATTACGCTTGTTGGTGGTGTTGATTTTCAAAAATCACAATTTAACAGAGTTATCCAGTCTGCGCGTCAGCCAGGGTCTTCATTTAAGCCTTTTATTTACGCCGCAGGTCTAGAGCAAGGTTATAACCCATCATCCATTTTGATGGATACACCTCAGGCCCTTGGTGGCGTGGATGACTCTTTAAGTTGGAAACCTAGAAATTATGATGGCGACTTTAAGGGTCCTATGACTTTTAGAAATGCTTTGGAAGTAAGTCGAAATATACCAACAGTGAGATTAGTTCAAGACCTTGGGGTTGAAAAAATTCACCGATTTGTTGATCGACTTCACATGCAGACAGAACTTCCTAAGGATATGAGTCTTTCTCTAGGCTCTTTTGGTTTGAGTTTGGCCGAACTCACAAAGGCCTATGCCATTTTTCCAAATGGTGGTCGTGCGGTTAGGCTTCATCACATCACCTCAATTAAAGATAGAAATGGAAAGTCCTATGCAGTGCCAACAGCTGATGCCAACTGGCCAGTTCAAGAAGTAGAGGCTGCACCAAAAGAAGATGTTGTTACCGAAGGGGCGACTCCAGTGAGATCTATTGGTAATCCATTTCTAACCAATCTCACACCAACCCAGGTATTGGATCCTCGCCTTGCTTATATTATGACCAACCTTTTGAGAGGTGTAACACTTTATGGAACAGCTGCTGCTGCAGGCTCAGCACTCGGCGGAAATATTGGTGGTAAAACAGGAACAACAAATAACTATGTAGATGCATTGTTTGTAGGCTTCTCATCTAATTTAGTCGTGGGCGCATGGGCAGGCTTTGATGATAATAAGCCTTTGGGTTATGGGGAAACTGGCGGCAAGACTGCTCTACCCATTTGGATTGATTACATGGCCTCGGCATCACAAAAGTTTGGTACGCCTGAGTTCAAAGCTCCTGAAGGAGTCATAACTATGTTGGTTAATAAAGAAACCGGCAGACCACTTCCTCCCGGATCAACCGAGGGATTTTTAGAATCATTTGCAGAAGGGTTTGATCCCAATTCTGATAAACGCCCTGGAGATCAAAATGGTCAACCATCAGAGAATGGTCAACCTGCTAATTCTGTTGAGGACGATGACTATTTTATGAATCAGTAGTTCCCACGTTCTGCCTATAAGGATTTCTGCTGAAGATGCCGAAATGTCTTTTATTGGAGGAATGAATGGATTCTCTCTCCCGTGAAGGTCAGCGGATATTTTATTTTTTTATTGTGGCAGTTTTACTGCTTCATGCTGCTCTTATGGCAACGAAAATCCGAGAGCATTTCTCACCGGTTGTTTTTAAACCTGAAGTTAAGTCAATAAAACTAAAACTTATTCAAGATCATTTAAAGGAAGTAGCAACTGCGACTAAGCGACAAATTGTGCAATCTGAAGACTCAGCAAGTACTGAAAAAAAGAAAGATGCCTTCCTGAGTGATAAAACTCGCAGCTTCGATCGAGAAACAGTTTCTAAAAATATAGATAGTTTTAACCGTGCGGCCCAAGGTAATTCATCTATCACGCAAAAATCCCAAACTCAGGAAAAATCATCCAAAAAAGCTGAGATTAAAAATTTAAAACTCTCAGACATAGGTATGGCGCATGGAGATCATTTTCCTGAAAAAGTTTCAAGGACTCCTGCTAGTCAGCAAGTAAAAGGCATGAAAAATGGTGACCCACTTTCTCAAGGTCTATCTGCCACTAATGATTACGTAGAAGAGGTTACGCTTGGTGATTTTACGCAACTTAATACAGTTGAATATAAGCATTATGGTTTTTTTCATCGTATTCGTCAGAAGCTTGAACAATTTTGGGGAAGAAGCATTCAAGAAAAAGCAGAAGCTATTTTTAAATCTGGACGAAGATTGCCGGCAAGTGAAAATTTGATCACAAATCTTCAGGTCACTCTAAATGAAAGAGGTGAGATTGTTGCGGTTAAAATTGTCGGAGCTTCTGGTGTCAAAGAACTAGATGATGCGGCAATTGAATCATTCAATCAGGCCGGTCCATTTCCAAATCCGCCAACAGAATTGTTAGTAAACGGGAAAGCGACTATCGACTGGGGCTTTGTTATTAAATCTTAGTGTGGATTTCTTAAAAGGTTCTTAAGTCGATCAATGCCTTCCATAACGACGTAATCAGACCAAATAGAATCAAGTTCACGAATGGCTTCTACAACTTGAAGAGCCGCTTGATCGCGAGAAATTTTTTGAGTTTCAGCGTATTGAGAAATTGTCTTGTTTAAAATTTCGATAACGGGAGAGTTACAAACTTGGTTTAATCTTTCTTCAAATGATTGATTAACTTTTTTCTCTTTGCTTTTGATAATGGCCGTATTGAGAAGTTGAATAGATTCCATTAAAAAAAATTCCTCTAAAAAACAGTATGATTTGGAAATGCAGTATCTATAAAGTCAGTCTTTTCGTAAAGAATGATTTCTTATTAATGCAAAAATTTTAGGTTCGATTTCTCTTTTAGCGGTAGATTGCAGGAAGGCCAAATAAAATTTTAAATTAAATTATTTTTGTCTTCCTGCGTTTGACTTAGTGAGATGAATTACAAAACTCCTGATATTGCTCTGCTGATAAAAGTTTATTGATTTCAGAGCTATCTTTGATCTTGACTTTAATTAACCAAGATTCGTAGGCATTTTCATTGATTTTTTCAGGCGAGCCTTCTACGTCGCTATTTTTTGCAACAACTTCACCAGTTACAGGTGAATAAAGATCACTTACAGATTTTATTGATTCAACAACACCAAAAGTCCCACCAATTTTTAAATCTGATCCAACATCTGGAACCTCAACAAAAACAATATCTCCTAAGGCCGATTGAGCAAAATCTGTGATTCCTACGGCTACAGTGTCACCCTCAACAAGCGCCCATTCATGTTCTTTTGTGTATTTTAAGTTACTTGGAATATTAGTAGCCATTATTTATGTCCTCCGGTTACAAACGGTTTTTTAATAAGTTGAGCAGGATAAGCTTTAGTTCGAATATCAATAGAAAATACTTCATCAGCAGGAGCTTTATCAATTTGAATACGGGCCAGACAAATACCTTTGTTAGTCACAACGGACATTGTTCCACTTGTAACCTGGCCAACAATCTCATTTTTAGAATTTAAGACGGGATAACCTTCACGAGGGATCCCTTTGTCGAGTTGCAGCTTAATTAATTTATATTTACTTGGTTTATTTTGTAATACATCTTTTCCAATAAATTTTGTTTTGTTTAGTTTTACGGTCCAGCTAAGGCCTGCATCAAAAGGATTAACTTCATCATTTAGTTCGTGACCATAAAGAGGATAGCAAACTTCAAGACGTAAAACATCTCTAGCGGCAAGTCCGCAGGGAGTCACGCCTGCTGCAATTAACTTTTGCCAGAGGTCTTTTATCGTTTGATGAGTACCAAAAATCTCAAAACCATCTTCCCCAGTATAACCAGTTCTCGCCAGTATCACTGGATGTTGACCAATTTTTGTCTCAAAGACTGAATAGTATTCTAGCTCTGGCAGTTCGTTGACGAGGGGTTTTAAAGTATCAAAGGCTTTAGGACCTTGAAGGGCCAAAAGGGAGAAAACATTTGAGAGATTTGTAAAACTGCAGTCAAAGCCTGAATGCTTTGATTTCATCCAGTTAAAATCTTTTTCAATATTTGAGGCATTAACGCAAATCATAACTCTGCCTGGTGCGAGTTTGTAGACAATTAAATCATCCACAACTGTGCCATCCTCACGACAAAGAGGTGAATAGATAGCTTTACCATTAGGCGCAGAGAGGATGTCGTTGGTAACAAGATAATCAGCAAAAGCCTCAGCATCTTTGCCCTCGATGAAAAATTCACCCATATGACTCACATCAAAAACACCGATGTTGTTTCTTACTGCCAAAACTTCATCTTTTACAGAGGTGTATTGAACTGGCATATCCCAGCCTGCAAAAGGAACAATTTTCGCACCAAGTTTTACATGCTCATCATAAAGATGAGTTCTTAATAATTGAGTCATTTTTTTCCTTTTAATTGATTTTCAGCTGCGCACATTAAATTTTGAATCAAACTAATCACTGTCATGGGCCCAACTCCACCAGGCACAGGACTTATGGCAGAAGCTACCTCTATGACATCAGGGTCTACATCGCCAGTAACTTTACCATTGAGTGAATTGATCCCAACATCAATAACAACCGTATGCTTAGCTGAATTAAGTGCGGATGTTTTTATGAAATGAGGAATACCAATTGCGCTAATGAGAATATCAGCCGTTCTCGTAATTTCCTCAAGGTTTTTAGTTTTTGAATGAGCAAGAGTTACCGTTGCATCTAAATTACTTAGGAGCATCGCAAGTGGTTTACCAACAATTAGGCTTCTTCCAAGTACAACGATATGCTTTCCTTTAACATCAATCCCATAAAATTGAAGTAAATGAATAACGCCCTTTGGGGTACAGGGGAGAAGCAAATTTAAGTCAGTTGTTCCATAATAGATAGCTTTGGTATTAGCGGTATGGAAACCATCTATATCTTTACTTGGAGCGACAAGATTAGGGATATCTAATTTTTTCAATTTATCCGTAACAGGTAATTGAATGATAATCCCATGAATTTTTGAATCAGAATTTAAACGGCTCAAATGCTCAAGAAAATCTTGTTCACTAGTTTCAGCTGGAAGATGTAGAAGTTGAAAATGGGCTCCAACTTCCTCGCAAATTTTCTTTTTATTTTTTATGTAAGTAAGGCTTGCTGGATTTTCTCCTACCAAGACGACACACATCGACGGAGTCGTTCCCTGACTTTTTAAGCCTTCACATCGTAAACGCAGTTCATTTTTAATTTTATCAACCAGTGGTTGAGCCAGAAGTATTTTAGCTGTCATAATTTAACTCTAACTATAGACTTTCACTTACAAAAAGTCCTTTCTTATTTAAGGGATGTGCAGTATCAGTGTTCTCTATGAAGATTAAATTTTATATTGGTTTGGGCATGCAGCTATTTGGCCTCACCGCCGTTGGACTATGTTTTTTTTCTGGTGTTAAAAATGGTGATTATGGTCACTTGGAATTGGCCCAGCTTGTTTTAGGTTCTTTAGTCTTCTACATTGGAAATTATCTAAAAGGTCGATCTCTTAGCTAGACGCCACCCCATTCCTTCCTGTACAATTTCCGTAACATGATTGTACTTGCTATTGATCCTGGTTCTGTCACCGCCGGTTACGCCCTTCTGCAACAAGAAGGTCGAAAAATTAATTACATAACATCAGGAATTCTAAGTTTTAATAGCGATGATCAATTTTTAGATCGGATTAAAGATATCTATGACCAAACGCTTGAACTGGTTAATCAGCATAATCCAGATGAAGTCGCTCTTGAGTCATTAATTTTCGTCAAAAGTCCCACGGCCTTAATAAAACTCTCTCAGTCTCGAGGGGCGATGCTGGCTGCCCTGACTCAGAAATTTCATAAAAAAATTTATGAATATTCACCAAACCTCGTGAAATCAACCGTGACTGGTCATGGGCATGCAGATAAAGAGGGGATTCAGAAAGTCCTTCAGCAATATTTAGGCCTAACTAATTTTAAATCTCACGACGAGAGTGATGCAATTTCCATCGCTCTTTGCCATTTATTAAATAAAAATAATAAAGTGGTGAATATTCCAAGAAAAAAGAAATCAATTTCAAAAAAAATGGGCAATGGTTTGGCCTCAGCTTTGGCCCATAAGATAAAGGATAAAGTTCTATGATTGGATATATTTCAGGAACAGTTGTTTATTCGGATTCTCAAAAATCGATCATTCTGACCGCTCAGGGTGTTGGCTATGAAGTGAGTACTGCTACTCCCATGGTTCCTAATCGTGATGTGGCCCTTTTTATTTCTCATATCATTCGTGAGCAATCCCAAGATCTTTATGGATTTGAGTCTGCAGAGGATAAGAAGTTTTTTGAAATGCTCCTCGATGTTAATGGAATTGGCCCTAAGTCTGCTTTTTCTCTAGTTTCTCATTTGGGTGTTCAGCAAATTATAAGTGCCATAACTTTTGAAAATGTTGATGTGTTAAAATCTGCACCTGGAGTAGGTAAGAAAAGTGCTGAACAAATCGTTCTTTCTCTTAAAGATAAAGTTTCAAAACTAGAAATAGGTTTTACGACTAAGGAAAAACCAGTGAAATCTGGGGCAAAAGTTTCTCCGGAAAATAAGTCAGAAGGTCTGCTTGTAAAAGAAACGCTGGCCGCATGCCAAGGTCTTGGATTTCGTGATCAAGAAATTCTTCCTATGATTCAAAAGCACCTTCAAGCGGGTCTTGCAACAAAACCCGAGGAACTAGTTAAACTGATTCTTAAAGAGTTAAGGTAATTTATGGCCGACAGGATTGTCACAGGTGATCTCACTTCAACTGATCGCGAGCAAGAGGCCCAATTAAGACCTCAAAACTTCTCCGAATTTATAGGCCAAAAAAAAGTTATCGATAATATTGATCTGATGGTCAAATCAGCTCTTATGCGCAAATCCGCCATGGATCACGTCTTACTTTCTGGTCCACCAGGCCTCGGGAAAACGTCCCTGGCCATGCTTATTTCAAAGGCCCTTGGATCTGAATTACACCTCGTCTCTGGCCCTGCAATTGAAAAAAAAGGTGATATCGCGGCTGTTTTAACTAACCTCAAGCCAAGAGATGTACTTTTTATTGATGAAATTCACCGCATGCATATTACGGTGGAAGAAATTCTTTATTCAGCGATGGAAGATTTTAGATTAGATATCCTTATTGGCCAGGGTGCTTCGGCCAGAACCATGCAGATAGATCTCGCCCCATTTACATTGATTGGAGCCACGACTAGATCGGGGCTTCTTTCTAATCCTCTAAGAGATCGCTTCATGGCCCACCTAAATTTTGATTTTTATGAGCCAGAACTATTAGCAAAAATTCTTCTGAATAATGCAAAAAAAATGGGCATTGATTTATCAGCTGATGCCAAGGATCAGATAGCCAGGCGTTCACGTGGGACACCCAGAATTGCGAATCGAATTTTGAGAAGAGTGAGAGATTTTGCTCTTGTAAATAACTCCAAATTAATTGAATCCAGAGAGGTTCAAGCGGCACTAAGTCTTCTTGATATCGATGACTTAGGCCTAGATTCAATGGATAGAAAAATCTTAAATGTCATGAAAAATTACTATCAGGGTGGCCCTGTTGGAATTGAGGCCTTATCTGCTACTTTGGGCGAAGACAAGCAAACCATTGAAGAGGTCTATGAACCCTACCTTTTGAAAGAAGGACTGATTTTAAGGACGCCCCGAGGTCGCATTTTGTCTGAAAAAGCCTCGAAACATTTAAGCTGAATAAAATTTGCAAAGACCTAGATATATTTCAAAATATTGTTGATAATAGCTGTCAAGATTTGTATATGGAGCACAATTTTCTTCCATACAAACTCATAAATTTCGTTTATACTTTTTTGAAGGACGACTTTTTATAAGGTTAGCAATGATCTATCAACGTACTTTGGCCAAAGATGTAAAGGTAACTGGCATAGGGTTACACTCGGGTAAGAAAGTTACCATGAAGCTGATTCCTCAGGAGTCAGATTTTGGTATTCAATTTATTCGCACAGACATCCCAAATGCTAAACCGATGAAGGCCAATGCCCTGACTGTTGGAACAACTGAAAATGCCACCACTTTAGGGTCAGGTATTGAAGCTGTTCATACAGTGGAGCACCTTTTAGGCACTCTTTATGGCCTTGGCGTAAATAACATTCTTATTGAAATTGATGGTCCAGAAGTTCCTATTATGGATGGTTCTGGAGCCTCATTTGTCTTTCTTTTAAAAGAAACTGGTATCAAGAATCTCAATAAATCAAAAAAGTTCTTAGTTATTTTAGATACTGTAAGAGTTGAAAAAGATGGGAAATGGGCACAATTTGAGCCGCACTCCAATCTTGCTATCGATTCGACAATTGTTTTTGCCCATCCGATTATCAAAACTCAAAGATTTGGATTTGAATTTTCATGTGAAAATTTCATCAATGATATTGCTCGTGCACGAACTTTTGGATTTGCCCGTGACGTTGATAATCTTAAGAGAAAAGGCCTTATTAAAGGCGGATCTCTGGACAATGCTATTGTGCTGGATGATTACAAAGTAATGAATCCTGAGGGATTGCGTTTTGATAATGAGTTCGTGCGCCATAAAATCCTCGATACCATTGGGGATGTAAGTCTTCTTGGTTATGAAATTGCTGGAAAAATAACGACCTATAAATCTGGTCACAATCTTCATAATTTGTTGTGTCGTAAGCTTTTGGATACACCGTCAGCTTATGAGATCGTCGCTGCGTCTGCCCTTAAAGCTGAGGCGCGTGAAGCCCATAAATTACCTCAGTTTATCTCTGTTTCTTACTGATTTTTTCCAAAACTCAGCTATTTAAGATAAAATTATTCCATCTCAATCATGGAGGATTGTATGCGTTTATTTATTTTGCTTTTATTCGTTAGTTTGAATGTCATGGCAGTTGAGTGGAATGACTTAGAAGTTTCTAGCGAATATAAAATTAATCAATCCTTTCCTTTAAGACAGCTTGGTCCAAACTCATCCTATTTGGACATCATGGAGGGAGAAAAATTTAAGCTGAATGATATAATCGGTTTGGATTCTATAAACGTTGTCTTGTTTGAATTAGAGTATAAAAACTGCCCTGGTCAGGCGATCAAAACTGATATGGAAATCATCGCTGTAAAGAACACTTCTCCTGTGGTAGAAGTGGGCGCACAAGTAGAAGAAAATTGTAAGTTTCAAGTTTTCATTGAAAACAAAGACCTGATGTCTGAAAGTTTTTTTGAATAAATAAGAGGATCTATGCGACTGTCCCAAGGTTATTGGCAAACACTAAAAGAAACACCATCTGATGCAGATATTATCTCTCAACAACTCATGATGAGAGCTGGATTAATGTATAAAACTGGCGCAGGCCTTTATACGTATCTTCCCATGGCCTTTAAATCCCTCAAGAAAATTGAAAAAATCATTCGTGAGGAATTAGACAAAATTAACTGCTTTGAAATTCAAATGCCTGTCATGACGCCTGCTGAGCTTTGGCAGGAAACAGGTCGTCTAGAGGCGATGGGTGGTCAAATGTTAAAAGTTAAAGATCGCGCTGAGCGCGAGATTTGCTTTTCTCCAACGAACGAAGAAACAGTCACAGATCTTTTTCGTCGGACCGTGAATTCCTACAAACAGCTTCCTGTATGCTTGTATCAAATTAACACTAAATTTCGAGATGAAATCCGTCCTCGGTTTGGATTAATGCGTGCTCGCGAATTTACTATGAAAGATGGTTATTCTTTCCATATGGATAAAGCCTCTTTGGATAAGTTTTACGATGAAATCTACATAGCTTACGAAAATATATTCAAGCGTCTTGGACTAGATTTCATAATTGTTGAAGCTGACGGCGGAGCCATGGCCGCTGGTGGTGCCAAAACGCATGAATTCCAGGTAGTTGCTGATAATGGTGAGGACTATGTGGTCACAGTCCCTAAAACTGGATTTGCCGCCAATATCGAAAAGGCCATGACAGTTCGTAAAAATATCGCATTTGCCTCAGCTGGAGAGTTAACAAAGTTTGCCACTCCAAACCAAAAGACCTGCGAGGAAGTGTGTGCTGCCCACGGATTTCCCATTACTCAAAGCCTAAAATCAATAGTGATGAATGCTGTTATTAACGGCAAAGATCAATTTTTTATGGTGATGCTTTTAGGTGATGACTCACTCAATGAAGTGAAATTTAAAAATAAAGTGTCTGCAGAGCATATTCGCCCTGCACATCAAGCCGAGTTAGAAGCCTTAGGTCTCGTTAAAGGATTCATGGGGCCCACTACGGAAGCCCAAGGATTTAAAGTTATATTCGACGAGGCAATCGATATGAACGCCTCTTATATCGTTGGGGCCAATGAGCCTGATCATCATTTAAAAGGATTTGTTCCAGCGAGAGATACAAAGCCAAAAAATTTCCGTGCTGATATGAGGCTAGCAAAAGAGGGCGATTTTATCGGGGACGATCAAATTGTTCTTAAGAAAGGAATTGAAGTTGGTCA